>CAYLPW010000215.1:0-8613 GCA_964385665.1 uncultured Saprospiraceae bacterium | reverse complement strand
TCAGTCCTACATACTTTGAGAGCAGTATTCCAGCAAATTAGGATTGAAACTAATGTAAATACACTAAGTAAGGCAATTACTGTAACTCTTTGAGAGCAGTATTTCAGCAAATTAGGATTGAAACTTTCCCCCAATATCTAACAAAACACTTCGGTACAAATCTTTGAGAGCAGTATTTCAGCAAATTAGGATTGAAACCTAATGCAGTATTGAAATTGCCAGTTTGGTTGCCTCTTAGTGAATTACTGCCGATGGCTGTATTGAATATCTGTATCATTCACTTCTAGTAGTGGACAAAAAGGATTATAGGATAATACTTATAATCCTTTTTCTATTTGTGCGCGACTGTTTTATTATTCACCATTCTTTGATATATTTGCATCTTACATAAACTGTCATTATTATTTCAACCATTTCTACAAACAAAAAGCAATGAAACGCCACCCACAGATTCAACTCGGATTTCTTCTTCTTTTACTGATTCTACCCTTCTTACAGCACGCGCAGTCTTGGAAAGTTCCTATTGATTCTATGCAAGGTAGATTCGGTGATATTCATCTTAGTAAAAGCAATAACAACGATTATATTATTAGGAGTAGTGAAAAGATAGCGAGAGTAGATATTGAAGGCATAGTGAAAGAAATTACTGATGACCCTATTCCTTCTGCTCGTTTTCAGAACCGGTACATGTTTGATGATAACATGTATGTCATTCAGCACTATAATAGTTTTGGGTCACCGACAGCGGATACTATGGACGGACATATCATCAATGAACAGTTTGAAATCAGTGATTCTTTTTCGATTTATTCGTCAGCCTACTTATTTGAATTTGTAATGTATGACAGGGATACTATACATGCTCTCAATTATTATCGCTCCGCCAATGAAATGCGATTAGAAACATACAGCTTATCGACTGGAAAATTAATCAAAAGCGTTGTACTGGGTACAAACAGAGGCACTAATCCCAGTAGAATGAAGATGACTGAAGACGGACGGATTATCTGCTTCCATGGCTATATTGATAGCGAAGTATGGAGCTTTGACCGAGATCTTAATTTAATGTGGAAAGTTCCTAATCAACTTTTCGGTGGCTCGGTAAGAGATGTTGCTTCTGGTTCTAATGGAGAGTTATTTCTAGCTAGTTATGGAAGCAATTTTACAGACGGTGAAGGGTATATATTAGCAAATATCAATAAGAACGGAATATTATTGGACTCTACTTTCATACAGAAATATACGAATCAAGATGGCTATGAATTTAGGATAAAAAATATAGCCGTTCAAGATAGTACAATAGCCCTCTCTTTTTCAGGAGTTGAATTCACATCAGAATTATTTCTTGTCTGCCTCAATAAGGAATTTCAAATTATCAACACATTCAATGTAAAGGATACTATAAATAGGTATGGTTTTAGTTCCAACTTAATCTCTAATCACACTGGAGGCTATTTGATTGGCTACTCAGAAGATGCGGATAGCGATGAAAGTACTTTTGAGTCTAAAGCAGTCATTTATTCCTTAGATGCTCAATGCAACTTAGTGGAAACACCAACGATCGGCGGCATTGTCTTTTACGACAAAAATAAGAACGGACTGAAAGACGATACAGAAATAGGTGTATCAGGTATTGAAATGCTACTACTTCCAGATAGTACTACTCAACTGACTGATGAAAATGGAATGTACTCTTTTTCAACAACACAACAAGAATCAACTACGATAGAGCTGGCTAATCTACCTGCTCAATGGATGACGGATAGTAGTGCTTATACCTTCACTATTGATGAAAATACTACTAACCTACAATTTGATTTTCCCTTACAAAGGGTAGAACAAGAGCCGCAGGTTCGCTTACAACTTACTTCTTCAAGACCAAAATGTGATAGTGAAATGCCTTTTTGGTTGGGTCTACAAAACATCGGAAATCAGTCACTGACTGGTAAACTTCGTATGGAGCTACCTAATTCAGTCGCTCCTGTAGAGGCCACTGAAGATTTGGTTTGGTCATTCGAAGATTTCGGTCGTCGTCAGTTCTTTTTTCGAAAAATTAATCTAAAAATCAGTGAAGAATTCTTAGCTGGTGATACCATACGAATAAATGTGGTATTTGAGACGGCGACCTCCTATGAGTTTTATTTGTATGAACGTGTTGTTGATTGCTCTACAGCCAATAATAGGAGGAGGGTTTCACCTATATATATAACTAATGATAATGCATCGCATAATACAATTCAAGTCTACCCAAATCCAGTTCAATCCATTTTGCATATAAACGGAAATATAGAAAGCGACTTTGAGCTACAACTCTTTAATCAGTTAGGACAAATGGTCAAAAGACAATCTAATACCTTCAGTATAGATATTGATGGACTGCCAAATGGTGCCTATTTTCTCAAACTTATTTCACCCATAAAAAATGAAAGTCAGGTTTTCGAGGTGCAGATTAGTCACTGATAAGAAATGACCTCATAAACGCAATAATAATGCCAGCTACACCACCAAATGTAGCTGGCATTTTCAGTGATATTCTATTCATCTTTTTGTTCCCCTCCTTCACTTTTCCCTATCTTCACCCTCCGCAAAAAAGAGGAGCATTATGGCGACGATTACGCATGATTATTTGAAGGAATTGAACGATGTGCAACGCGAAGCAGTACAGGCAACGGAAGGGCCAGTACTAGTGGTGGCAGGGCCAGGATCTGGAAAAACACGAGTATTGACCTATCGCGTGGCTTACTTAATGGAGACACGCGCTAAGCCCTGGGAAATCTTGATGTTGACCTTTACGAATAAGGCAGCGCGAGAGATGAAAGAGCGAATTGCGAAGGTCGTGGGTAGTGGAGCTGGTAAGGTTTGGGCGGGAACGTTTCACTCTATTTTTGCGCGTATTTTAAGAATAGAAGCGGAGAAAATTGGTTATCCCTCCAATTTTACCATCTACGATACGGACGATAGCAAAAGTGTGATCAAAGCAGTTTTGAAAGAGCTAAATTTAGACACACAGGTCTACAATGTCAACGCCGTACTGAATCGCATTTCTTCCGCCAAAACACAACTGATTACGCCCCGCGTCTACGAGCAAAACGAAGAACTCCGTCAGCAAGATCGAATGGCGCGTCGACCACACATGCACGAGATTTACAAGAAATATACCGCTCGCTGCAAACGCGCTGGTGCGATGGATTTTGATGACTTGTTGTATCGCTTTTTTGAACTGCTACAAAGCAACAAAGATGGTGTGCTTGAGAAATATCGGGAAAAGTTCAAATATGTCATGGTTGATGAGTTTCAGGATACCAATCACTTGCAATATCGCATCGTGCGGAAGTTAGTAGACTATCCTGGTAGTCCGTTCAATATCTGTGTCGTCGGTGATGATGCGCAAAGTATTTACGCCTTTCGAGGGGCAACGATTCAGAATATTTTGGACTTTGAGAATGACTTCCAAAATCGAAATATTCGCACCTATAAGTTAGAGCAAAATTACCGTTCGACCAGTCATATCGTGCAGGCTGCTAATGAACTCATTGCCTACAATAAAAAGCAAATTCAGAAAAAAATATGGTCAAATAAAGGCGTTGGTCACCGCATCAAAGTGATTAAAGCCTTGACGGATACCGAAGAAGGCAAACGGGTAGCCGATGCCATCGTAGAGCAGCGAAATCGCCATCATTTGAGCAATAAAGACATTGCTATTCTGTATCGCACCAATGCGCAATCGCGTGTGTTTGAGGAATATTTGCGGCGTTACAATATTCCGTATCGGGTATTTGGAGGCGTATCTTTTTATCAACGCAAGGAAGTCAAAGATTTGATTGCTTATTTGCGTTTGGCAATCAATGCAACCGATGAAGAAGCATTTCGCCGTGTCATCAACTTTCCAAAGCGTGGCATTGGAGCAACTTCCGTCGCGAAGGTTAGCACCTTAGCAGGAAGCACCGACCGAACAATGTGGGAAGTGTTGCCTGAAGTTAGTTTGAGCAAACGCGCCATGAGTTCGCTGACGGATTTTCGCTTAATGATTGAAGAGTTCCAGAAGAAAGCAAAAGACGGGAATGCCTACGAAGTCGCTCGACACGTCTATGCCAAATCAGGATTACAAGCGCTATTAAAGTCAGATACAACCATAGAAGGAACGAACCGCCTCGAAAACGTCGAATCCTTGATGGATGGTATTAAGGAATTCGTGGAAGCGGATTTGGAAGAAGATGTGACGGTGGAAGATAAAACGTTAGCCAGTTATATTCAAAATATTGCTTTGCTGACCGATGCAGACAATGAGAGTGAATCGAATAACTACATTACCTTGATGTCGGTACATGCGGCAAAAGGTCTGGAGTTTCCATCCATTTTTGTGGTTGGTTTGGAGGAGAATTTATTTCCTTCCTTTATGAGCAAAGATGTACCAGATGGATTGGACGAAGAGCGTCGTTTGTTCTATGTCGCCATCACGCGTGCCGAGTCGTTTTTGACCTTGACGTATGCTGCTAGTCGCTACCACCATGGCAAGACGCGTTACAACGAAGTCAGTCAGTTTTTAGAAGAAATAGATGTCAGCCACTTGGATGCTGATGTCCCTGTCTCTGCCCGTCCGAGCTTTGGCATTCCCTCTCGCAATAGCAATTCCAGTTCTCGCTCTAGCGTGCAAGGTAATTTCAAAAAACGCACCGCCAAACCACTCGCACCTGTGGTCGACCCTGCTACTTTTAAGCCCAATCCATCTGATCAAATTCAGGAAGGACAAAAGGTGTTGCATTTGAAGTTTGGAGAAGGAACAGTGACGAGTATTGATGGGAAAGATAGTAAGCGGGTGGCGACGATTACGTTTCCCCATTTGCAGCCGTCGGAGAAGCGGATTATGTTGAAGTTTGCGAAGTTGCAGATATTGGGGTAATACCAAAACAGCAACTTATTCTAGCTTATTTTCGTTTTATAGTCCCATTGTTTATACTACCGTTTAAAAATGTTAGCTAAAACAACTGTATTGGATACCATTCAGCAGATGCCTAATGAGTTTTCTCTAGACGACTTGATGGAACGACTTATTCTAATAAAGAAGGTAGAAAAAGGCTTACAACAAGTAAAAGAAGGAAAAACGTATAGTCATGAAGAAGCAAAGAAATGGTTGGCGAAATGGCTAAATTGAATTGGACATTTCAAGCGTTGGAAGACTTGGATGGTATCGCTAGTTACGTAGCACTTATTGGGAATCAAATAGTTAGACTATAAATGACCGACCTACACCTCCTCCTCCAACTCCACCAGCACGCTGAACGACAAGGACCTGGCAGCGAAGCCGAAACCCTACAAGCACTCCGCTTCCTAGATTTGCCCACCGATCGTTCACTTCATGTAGCAGACATCGGTTGTGGAACAGGCGCGTCCGCTATTTTATTAGCACAACATCTGAATGCACACCTTACCGCTATTGATTTACTTCCTGATTTCTTAAAAGTACTCAACGAGAAAGCTCAAGAGCAAGGATTAACTGAACAGATCAATACCCTCGAACATACAATGGAGAATTTACCGTTCGGTGAGGAGGAGCTGGACATCATTTGGTCAGAAGGCGCAATTTATACTATTGGATTTGAGCGAGGTATTACAGAATGGAAAAAATATTTGAAAGTAGGTGGTTACTTGGCAGTTAGCGAGATAACTTGGTTGACAAAGGTGAGACCACAGGAAGTAGAAGACTTTTGGACAACCGCTTACCCTGAGATTGATACAGCAGCGGCTAAGATTAATCTATTGGAAGAAAATGGATATACGTTGGTGGGTTACTTCTATCTAGACGAAAAGAGTTGGTTAAATAATTACTATCATCCAATGAAGGCACGATTAAATACTCTCTCCACACAACATGATGGTAATGATAAGGTGCGACAGTTTGTGCAGGCTCATCAAATGGAAATAGGGCTGTACCAAACATACAAAAAGTACTACAGCTACGGCTTCTACATCGCTAGGAGAAGCGAGTAGTTAATATCCTAACATTTACTAATCTGAAGCTACATTCCCAATAAGCGTTAGTTTATCTTGTTCTTTAGCAATAGCTACACCACTAGAGGTCCCAATTCGAGTCGCTCCAGCATCCAATAGTTCCAACGCAAAATTGACATCTCGAATGCCGCCTGAGGCTTTAATCTGAATGTGATTGGGTAAGTGCTGGCGTAAGAGTTGAATAGTCGCTAGTGTTGCACCACCATTGAAACCTGTAGCATTTTTCACAAAATTTACCCCTTCATCTGCGCATATTTTGCAGAGCGTGATGATCTCTTCTTCTGTTAATAATGCCGTTTCTAGTATCAACTTCAACACCTTTCGGCGCATGTTCACAGCTGTAGTCACGCTGTTGATTTCACCACGTACGTATTTCCAATCACCATTTTTGACTGCGCTGATATTGACAACAGCATCTATCTCGTCCGCTCCTTTCTGAATCGCTCGGTTGATTTCAGAAATCTTTGTCGATACTGACGAATACCCCATAGGAAAACCAACCACTACCGCTACTTTCACTTTGGAAGCTTTCAGCAATCGACCAGCAAATTCACAGTAATATGGAGACACGCAGACCGCATAAAAATCGTGTTCCATAGCTTCCGCGCATAGTGTTTCGATCTGAACTTTGGTCGTGTTTGCTTTGAGTAGTGTATGATCTAGGAAAGGTGCGATTCTCATATACAGAATAAAATGAGCAAAAACTACATCGTCCTGTTCGTAGCAGAGTGAGTATCTTTTGCGTGTTGGATGAATAACTTGTTGTAGTCAATTGCGCTGAAAGAATGAACCTCATCTGTCGATCGCTAGTAGCGATTGTGCTACAAGGAAGGCAAAGAGTCGTAGAGTCCCGTATGAGAATACGAAAACCCATCATTCCGTTCAGCTTATGTGTAAATGTACGGCGTTCTGAATAGAAAGTTTTAACTTATTGTTTCTATTTCTATATATTTTAAAACTTCTTTGAACTCACTGAGCATCATCGCTGTCGCTCCCCAAATCGTTTTGGACTGAATGTCAAAGAAAGGAACATTTTTCAATCGAAAACCTTGTGGAACTTCAATATCCTTGCGCTTCAATTTTTCTGGATCAAGTAGTTCAGAGACCTTCACTTCGACAATAGCTGCTACTTCAGTAGGCTGTGGTTTTAGTCTAGGCACTTTTGGCAAATAGCCGACGAATGGATGCACCATAAAATTACTTACTGAAATATATAAGGGCGTCATCTTTCCCAAAACCTGTACCTCCTTTGTCTGTATTCCAACTTCTTCTTCTGCTTCTCGCACCGCAGTAGCTTGTAGGGTAGTATCTGCTTCTTCTCGTTTTCCGCCTGGAAAACTCATCTGCCCACTATGCCGATCGTTAGGGTTGCGGCTAGGACGCTGTATGAGAGGGAAATACCATTCTCCTTCTTTTTGATACAATGCTAAAAGCGTAGCCGACTGACGCACTTTGCTCGAATCAATAGGTGCTAACCGACGTGCTGTGTTTGCCATTTTTAGCTGCGCTGCTTGACCTGGCAGTGGTTGTTGCAACTGTTGAGTGAGTCGCGTAATAAAATCTATCTGCATATAGTAGTTTGATAATCAAGTTATTGGTATGTTTTCAAGTATATATATCTTAAAATTTAGATTCCAGAAATAAAGAAAACCTATACACACTTGTTCAATAAAATAAGAGGTGAGTCCAAAAAAGAAACAGTTAGTTGCCCCAGTAAAGTTGATGATGAAGTGTCAATGGTTAGATTTGCTTATTCATTCAACAATTTTTACAGACAAAGCATTGTTTGTCTATCAAATTTGAGAGAAAATCTACTAGTATGCGCTATTTACTCCTGATCGTCCCTTTTTTGTGTGTAGTGACCCTTTTCGGACAAGGTTCGGAGCAACAGTTTGAGGTCGCCAATAAGTCTTATGAGATTGGGGAGTATGCGGTCGCTATTGAGCAGTATGAATCACTACTGAAAAGGGGCTTTGTTTCAGTAGAACTTCACACTAATTTAGGCAATGCGTACTATCAATTTGGTGAGCTTGGGGAAGCCATTCTTCACTTTCAACGTGCGCTTCGATTAAATCCACAGGATGCGACTGCCGCCCACAATCTGAAAGTAGCACAAGAAGCTATCCAGCCATCGCTGGATCAGTTACCCGAGTTTGGGTGGCGTACTTCTTTCGCCAGTGTTCAGCAGTCATTAGCAGCGAATACTTGGACTATTTTGTTCTTAGTGGTGTTCGCTTTGGCACTTCTAGCTTGGAGCATTTGGCAGATTGGACAACAACGACAGCAGCGGAAATGGGGTTTTTTAGTCGGCTGTCTCTTGTTACCGATAGCTGGACTGCTGTTTTGGATGGCACAACAAAGCAAGAATTTTACCGAAAAAAGCAAACAAGCAGTCATAGTAGATAAAGAAGTGCAGGTGCGAAAAGGCGCTGCTACAGAAAGTGAAGTACTGCGAGAAATAGGAGAAGGTACAACTGTCAAGTGGCGGAATAGTCGTCTTCAAGAGTGGCAAAAGGTGCGCCTACCAAATGGGGAAGAGGGCTGGCTACCTATATCAGTAATGGAAGAAATATAACGTGCTGTACCGAGGTGGTGACCAAACAA
>CAYLPW010000214.1:0-8639 GCA_964385665.1 uncultured Saprospiraceae bacterium | reverse complement strand
TTTGTTAATGCTGACGCTTCAAAACGAGGAGATGATTTATTTAAACAATATAGAAGTAGCTCCTCATAACTATGGGAGCAATGGAAAATATGACCACGTTGCAGGTTGTTTGATCTCATTCGCAGCACTTAGGAACGGTCAAACAATAACTTCCTGTTTTTAACTCGTTCTTTTCGCTTTATTCTTCGTTGAAAAGCCTCGCTGATACCCTGCATCGTCTACGTTTTTCGCCTTGACTAAACCGAAAATAACTTCCTTCTAAATCGGGAACTTATTATTTCACCGTTCCTTAGTCACTTATGTTTGACTTTACTACTTATCATTCGTAGTGGATTCTTCAAGAACAGCGTAAAACAAGCAAGTGGATTCGAGTAATCAGCACCCCTTAATAAAGCATGAAGTAGGACTTGTCCACAGTCAATTGTTGCACACTCCTACCCATCCTGAGTGAGGTTCAAGTAGTAAAGCCAAACTAAATAATGTATATCAACTCTAGCTATCTTTTATTTCCGCTTCAACACTCTTCGTATCGCATCTGCTACATCATTCGGACTCATACCGTACTTATCGAGTAATTCCGCAGGCGGTCCACTTTCGCCAAAGCTATCATTGACACCCACCATTTCCATTGGCATCGGTTGATGACGTGCTAAAACTTGAGCGACACTTCCACCTAGACCACCGTTGATTTGATGCTCTTCTGCCGTGACAACACAGCCTGTTTTCTTCGCCGATTTTAGAATCGCCTCTTCGTCTAATGGCTTCAGGGTATGGATATTGACGATTTCGCAACTCACTCCTTCTTTTGCCAGTTGCTTTGCAGCTTCTATTGCATTCCAGACTAAATGCCCGATGGCGAAAATACTCACGTCTGTTCCTTCACTCATCACGATGGCTTTCCCAATTTCAAAGTCAAACTGCTCGGTGAAGATAGGCCATCCTGGACGACCAAAACGCAAATAAACCGGTCCTTCATGCTCAGCAATGGCGATGGTTGCCTTACGCGTTTGTTCGTAATCGCAAGGGTTGATAACGGTCATGCCTGGTAGCATTTTCATCATGCCTAGGTCTTCTAAAATCTGATGCGTTGCGCCATCTTCACCCAGTGTAACACCTGCATGAGAAGCACATATTTTGACGTTCTTATTGGAGTATGCAACAGACTGCCGAATTTGATCGTAGACGCGTCCTGTGGCGAAATTAGCGAAGGTCGTGGCGAAAGGAATCTTTCCAGCTATCGACAAACCTGCTGAAATACCGATCATATTCGCTTCTGCAATACCGACTTGTACAAAGCGTTCTGGATACTTTTCTATAAAATTTTCAATGCGCAAAGAGCCTGCTAAATCCGCCGTCAGTACGATGACATCTGAATTCATTTCTGCCAGCTCATCAATGCCAGCCCCAAAGCCGTCGCGTGTTGATTTTTTTCCGTTTGCTGTTAATTGATCTAACATAGGTAGGTGGTCTATTTTGAAGTAGCCGAAGCTACGTTTTTGTTAATGAAAAAGTGGTTTGGGATTGGAAACAAATAGGTTTATAGTAGCGAAGCCGCAAACAAAACGTGGATCTTTTTGAAACACATAAAAGCATAGGACACATAGCTTCTTAGCTACGTTTACGCTCTCTATTTTCGATATCTTAGAAACTTTAGTTTAGCCAGATTTTGAAATGACATTTGTGCTGCTATCGCCAAACCATAGCTATTTGCCGAACAGGCTAAAAGCTAACAGTCAATGGCTAATGGCTTCTGTACGGTTCGCCTGTATACGGATAAGGATAGTCGCCTACCGTTTCTTCTAGCTGTGATAAGGCATTTTCCATCTGCTCATCGTTGGGAGCTTTACCATGCCATTTGTGCGTCCCCACCATAAAATCAACACCGTACCCCATTTCCGTATGCATCATGATACAGATCGGTTTGCCGTTCCCAGTTCGGCTGACAGCTTCTTTCAATGTATCTACTACTTGCTGCATATCGTTGCCATCCTGTAGGTCGATGACATCCCAACCGAAGGATTCCCATTTGGCGTTTAGATCACCCAAAGACATGACGTTATTAGTCGCCCCGTCGATCTGTTGTCCGTTGCGATCCACCGTCACGATTAAGTTATCTACTTTGTGGTGTGCCGCAAACATAATAGCTTCCCAATTCTGCCCTTCTTGCAATTCTCCATCACCTGTCAAGGCAAAAACCGTTCGATCATCGCCATTCATTTTCTTCGCTAAAGCAACACCAGCCGCTACCGAAATTCCTTGTCCTAAAGAGCCAGAAGCTACTCGAATACCGGGTAGCCCTTCGTGCGTTGTTGGGTGTCCTTGCAATCTTGAATTGATGTTACGAAAGGTTGCTAATTCCGCTGTCGGAAAATAGCCACTATGGGCTAGGACGCTATACCAGACTGGAGAAATATGTCCATTGGAAAGGAAGAAAACATCTTCGCCTTCTGCCTTCATATTGAAGCTAGAATCGTGCTTCATGACCTCAAAGTAGAGTGCAGTAATGAAATCGGCACAGCCTAAGGAACCACCTGGGTGTCCACTAGAAGCATAATGTGTTTGCCGAATAATATCTCGGCGTACTTGCGAAACAATGTTTTTCAGTTTTTGAATATCTGCCATGAATTAGGTGTTAGATTTTTCTAAAAAAAGTCAGTTAGTAGTTAGGATGTTCAATATGAATGCACATCCTACATTGCCGTCTCTTGAAAGAAACAATTAAGCAACAGTAAGTTTGGCTAAGGAACACAAAAAATATAACTTTTCAATAGTAGCCGTACTTTCCAGTCTTGGCTTTTTGTCTTTGAAGGATAGGGATTTATGGTCGTGACTATTGTAGAAATATTTTCGCTACCTGATTTATCCCTGCGAATCAACTGATTTTTGTCAGTAGAATATGAGGTGAGCGTATAATAAAAAGTCTACATTTGTTTTATTTCTATATGAATCCAAGTGTAGGTAATCTACACAGCAGTCGATACTTCAAACCATGAAGACATTTTTATACCTTACTTCTTTCGCTTTCTTATGGCTCACCCTACCAGCGCATGCCTTTTCTACAGCGAATACCTCTCTTTCCAAGGAATTGTTGCTATTAGGAACGTGCAATAGTCCAACCATCGTCTCTTGTGATGATATGATTTCCGATAACACAGCTAATGGGCAAAGTACTATTAATGAATACGGTGCTGCCCTATCCACAGGTGCTGAATTGATCTATCAACTGACACCAACTGTCGACGCTGATGTTGTCATTGAACTCACTAATCTAGTCGCTGACCTTGACCTATTTTTGTTTACGGACTGCACTGACCCAAAAAATTCAACGATCGCCTCCAGTACGAGAGGAAATACTAGTGCGGAAACGATCACTATTGGTTTGTCTGCTGGAACGACTTATTTTATTAGTGTGGATGGTTTTGCGGGTAATACTTCTACGTTTGATTTGAGTATTACATGTACAGCGATTGAGACTCCTTGTGCAGCTAACGGAGCTTTTTTTGAGGATTTTGAAAATGGGCAGCCTAATGGCTGGACGTTCAGCGTGACAGGCGGAAGTGCTAACGCAGTCTGGGATTTCGATGCCGACGCCATAGGTACGAGCAGCAGTAGTGGAGCTAATCCTGGCAGCGGAAACTGGGCAAGTTATGATGACGATGATGCAGGCAATAGTGGTGCTATAAATGTAGCCACAGCGACTACCCCTATTCTAGATCTTTCTGCGATCAATGATATTGTTCTAAGTTTTGACTACAACTATCAGGAGTTAAACGATGAAGAAGTCACCTTATCCATCACTGACGGAACGACTATTTTTTACTGGAACGGTTTCGTTTGGACGAATACGCTGACTCCTTGGTTGAGGTTGTCGAGTAAGCTGGGTACATTTTCTCAATTGATTCCAAATAGCCTAGCAAAAAATAGCTTATCCATTACCTTAGAATACAGCGACGTGGACGCTGCTTGGGCAGAGGGTTTTGGTTTTGATAATTTTGGACTGTGTGGGAGTACTGGAAACAGTTGTCCGATGACTTTAGCGGTTGATGACAATCCTATTGCGAGCGATACCTACGCTGCCTCTAATGAACTTACTTCTTCTGGCACGATCAGTAGTGGTAGTATAGTCGTTTTTGAAGCTGGTCAATCCATTACTTTACAGGCTGGATTTCAGGCACAGGCTGGCAGTGACTTTACGGCACGTATTCAGTCTTGTAATGCTAATGTAACTAATGACATGCTTGTTGAAAAGCGAACACAATCACCTGAACGATCTCCGTCAATAAATGATGTACATATTTTTCCGAATCCTTTCCATCAACAAAGTACCGTAGTGCTAGAACTGACGCAATCCGAGGAGGTACAAATTAGCTTGTTTAATCTATCGGGACAACATCTCTCTACTATTATCCCTAATACGGTTCTCCCCTCTGGTAAGCATACCTTTAACCTAACTGCTACTCACTTAACATCAGGAATATACTTATTATCGGTTCGTGTAGGTCGTGACTTAAAAACCTTAAAAATCACTCGAATCGACTAGTATTCCTCCGCTGCTTTACTCGCCCGAATTGGAACAAAAAAAATTACTGAAGTCAAGTAGATCAACGTCTTTCGTAAGCCTACTTAACTTAACTTTTCATTTCAAACACTCTACTGAATTATGAACAAACAAAATCTTTTACTCGTATTCATCATTATCGGATGGAGCTGGTCATTGCAAGCGCAAATTGAGTTAGGCGGTATTCCCAGGGGTCTTCAGTTGGGATTAACAACGTCTGATGTCCAAACATTGACGATGCCTGATGTGGATGTCAAAACACTTTTGAAAGAAGATATAGAACGAGCTAATAGCAACTTGCCATACCGCTTCGCACAAGGATTTTCCGTTAGTCAAAATATCTACACCATAGGTACTTGGACGGATCTAGGAAATGGAGACCGACTATGGCGACTAAAAATACAAGCTCCCGAAGCTTTATCTATCAATTTTTTATACGACGATTTCTACATTCCACAAGGAGGTCTATACTACATCTATGCAGAAGACGGCTCTGAAATTTTGGGAGCTTTTAGTACACACAACAATCGCCCATCTAGAAAATTTGCGACTGGATTAGTCAATAGCGAGAGCGTCATTTTAGAATACTTTGAACCTGCAGCAGTAGCTGGACAGGGTATGATTTCTGTGAGTCAAGTGGCGCATGGCTATCGTGATTTTGAGAACAATAGCAGTCTGGACTCACAAAGTGAAGGTCTAGGTGATGCTGGCTCTTGTCAAGTCAACATTAATTGCTCTGAAGGCAATGATTGGCAAGTAGAGAAAAAAGCAGTAGCGCGAATCGTCATTAACGGTGTAGAAACTTGTACTGGAACGCTCATTAATAATATCGCAAACAACTGTACTCCTTATTTTCTGACTGCTGAACACTGTATCGACGGAACATATGATGCTGTTACCAATCCTGATTTATCAGGAGCTGTCTTTTACTGGAATTACGAACGTCCTGGCTGTGCCAATAGCGGAAGTGTCCCTAACGAGACGACAGCAGGTGCAACCGTTATCGCGAATGCTAATCCAGCAGGCAGCGATGCCAATGCATCTGACTTTGCCTTATTTCAATTGACAGAAGATCCGAGCGATGTGTACGATGTTTATGCTGCTGGATTTGATGCTTCGGGGAGTCCAGGTACAAATGGAGTGGGTATTCACCATCCAGGTTTAGATGCCAAAAAGATTGCCACCCACTCTACTACACCTCCCTCTGTAGAGAATGACAATTATTGGCGCATCTATTGGGATGCTACTCCAAATGGACATAGTGTGACAGAAGGCGGCTCGTCTGGTTCTGGTCTATTTAATAGCGACAAACGATTGATTGGTCAACTATTCGGTGGCTTTTTAGGCGGACAACCTAACTGCTCTGATCCAGCGGACGATGAAGGGGATTATGGCAAGCTATCTGTGTCGTGGGATGGAACAAACACCAACGATTCGCGCCGTCGTTTACGTGATTGGTTAGATCCCAACAATACAGGTCTGAAAGTGGTGGATGGACGCGACTGTCGCCTTCCAGACTACGCGCTTTCTATTGATCCAGTGACAAGTACAAACTGTGGAACGAACAACGCTACTTTTGCTATAGATGTGCAAAGTATTAATAGCTACATCGATCAAGTGACGCTGGGTACAAGTGGTCTTCCAGGCGGCGTAACCGCTATCTTCAGCACCAATCCAGTCACTCCAGGCAATGTTACTACCTTGACGATAAGTGGGCTAAACAGCTTGGCAGATGGTACGTACAACTTTGACCTAAATGGTGTCAGTACGAGTGGTAATAAGATCGTTACTTTGAATATTGTTGTGGAATCTCCGAGTACAGCAGTTTTGACAAGCCCTACCGACGGTGCTGTCAATAGAAGTAGAACACCTCAATTGGATTGGGCAGGGGTAGCAGGTGCGGCTTCCTACGATGTGGAAGTGGCTACGGATGCTTCTTTCTCTAACGTAGTTGCTTCTGCGAATGTCACGACTAATTCTTGGGTAGTCAGTCCTGAATTAGCAGCTTCTACCGACTTCTTCTGGCGAGTGCGTCATGTACGGGTCTGCGGAAATGATCCTTGGTCGACTGCGTTTCAGTTCAGAACGTTAGTTGTTTGTGATAGCAATGCGCCTTTCTTTGAAGACTTTGAAGGCGGACAACCGAGCGGATGGACATTCAGTGTTACTGGTACGAACGCAAACGCAGCTTGGGCATTCGATGCTAACACTTTAGGTAGTGGTCGAACCAATCCTGGCAGTGGCAACTGGGCGACTTATGATGATGATGATGCGACGAATACAGGTCAAAACAATGTAGCCATTGCTACCACTCCTGTAGTTGATTTATCTGCTTATACAGATGTTATTTTAAGCTTCAAATATCACTTCCAAAATTATGGTCCAACTTCGGAAGAAGTATCGCTGACTATCACGGATGGTAGTGCTACCTTCTACTGGAATGGTGCTGCTTGGAGTTCTGCTGTTGCTATCTGGTTGGCTGGAGCGGACGATTTTGGAGACTTTAATAATCCTATTCCAGCATCTTTGAATACTGGTTCATTGTCTATTACTTTTGAATATGACGACAACTCAGGTTGGGCATGGGGATTTGGATTTGATGATTTCGGACTATGTGGTACTGAAATAGGAAGCTGTGTGAATGATTTAGTCATGACCGATCCAGTAGCGAATGGTACATACAGCGCAGTCAATACAGTAACCTCTGATGCGACTATTTCTAGCACTAGTGTCGTTACCTTTGAAGCAGGGCAATCTGTTACTTTACGGGCTGGATTCGTGGCAGAAAATGGGGCTGACTTCACCGCTCGTATCCAAGCCTGTAGCCCTCTGAACAACGAAGAAATCGAAGAGCGTACAGAAAGCGTAGCTACTCACGAAGCTCGCGTCTTCCCAAATCCGTTTAGTCAGCAAAGTACGGTAGAGGTAGCATTGACTGAAACGAACGATGTGCAAATTGAACTGTATAGTTTGACTGGACAACGCATTCGTTCTATTGCCAATGAGCGAGCAACAGCAGCTGGCACACATCAATATCACTTAAATGCGACTGGCTTAAACGCTGGAATGTATATTCTATTGATTCGAGTAGGCGAACGCATGGAAACCAAGAAATTGTCCCTAATCAAATAGACTATTTGATGTTATCTTAATTACGATACGTCAAATATTAGAGGCTGTCGTCCTGCTTTTTGAGCAGTGCGACAGCTTTTTTATTGCTGACTCCCCTACTCTACTAGCACCGCAATTCGATGACAAGCGTTGTTCAAATACCCTTTTGGATTCCAACCAGGCAGCACCATCGGCTGCGCTGTTCCAGTCCTGTCGGTTGCTCTCGTCCAAATTTCGTAATAGCCTTTTTCAGGAAATTGAACACTCGACTCAAAACGCTGCCACGCGTAGCGGTTTGCAGCCGACTTTAGTAAACATTGCTGCCAGGTCGCCCCAAAGTCAATCGAATAATCCACGCGCGTCACCTCGGCATGTCCCGACCAAGCGTGTCCTCGAATGGGAAGCCGCTGCGCTAATTTCATCTTCGCGCCAGATTTTGGAAATGTAATCAATGACTTAACTGGCATTTTTTCGATGATACACATATCTTCATCCGCTACTTTTGCTCCAGGCGCGACCGACTCACAAGGTACTCGATACGATTGACCGCCCATTTTTGCGCCATCATGCACTCGGTCGCGGATGCTGATTCGGTTCAGCCATTTGCCAGAACAAGAAGCTGGATAGCCGCCAAAGACGAGTCGTAGCGGATAGCCATTCAGCCACGGAATGTTTTCGCCATTCATTGCCCAGGCAATCAAACTTTCTTCTTCCATCGCTTTGCTGATGGGGACACCGCGAGAAATAGGTTCTTTGTTTGGATCACCGCTTAGATGATTATCCGCTCCGTGGTAAGCGACATAAACGGCGTTACTTTTTACACCCACAGCTTGCAGCACATCTTTCAAACGTACGCCTGTCCAAGCTGCACAACCTACTGCGCCTACACTCCACTGATTTCCCTTCGCAGGTGGATTGAATTCTTTTCGACCATTGCCACCACATTCCAAGGTCAAGTTGTAGGTGTACG
>CAYLPW010000213.1:0-8675 GCA_964385665.1 uncultured Saprospiraceae bacterium | reverse complement strand
TCTGGACGGGACTCGAACCCGCGACCCCCTGCGTGACAGGCAGGTATTCTAACCAACTGAACTACCAGACCTAACTTTTATGGCTACTTTGGAGGTAAAATGATAACTTTATATCATCTGTTTCCCGAATGGATGGCAAAAGTATAATATTTTGATCGTTCTCACAATACCTAATTGAAAAAAGATGAAAAAAATTTTTGCTGTAGAGATTTCGTAGTAGTTTCGCCTTTCTAAACGGAGATGAACACTATGGTTTTCTTGGAATTCGAACAGCCTTTGGAAAAATTATATGAGCAGCTGGATAAGCTGAAACAAGTGGGATCAGAAGGAGATGTGGATGTAACCATGATGATGAGTTCACTGACTCAAAAAATTAAGCAGAAACGTCGCGAGATTTATGAAGAGTTGACTGGTTGGCAAAAAGTACAACTCTCTCGTCATCCTGAACGTCCCTATACCTTATATTATATTGAACAGATGTGTGACCGATTTATTGAGCTGCATGGCGACCGCTATTTTGCAGATGATAAAGCAATAGTCGGTGGCTTAGGTGATTTGGACGGTCAGACAGTGATGTTTATAGGACATCAAAAAGGGGTGACGACCAAGATGCGTCAGTATCGCAACTTTGGTATGGCAAACCCCGAAGGCTACCGAAAAGCCTTGCGCTTGATGAAGACAGCGGAGCGTTTTGGTTTTCCAGTCATTAGCTTGATCGACACACCTGGTGCATTTCCAGGCATTGAAGCGGAAGAACGTGGGCAGGCAGAAGCCATTGCGCGCAATTTAATCGAAATGGCGCAGTTAAAAGTACCGATCATCTGTATTGTGATTGGAGAGGGAGCTTCTGGTGGAGCGATCGGTATTGGGTTAGGTGATCGAGTATACATGCTGGAAAATACGTGGTATTCAGTTATTTCGCCAGAATCCTGTTCCTCTATTTTATGGCGAAGCTGGGACTATAAAGAACAAGCAGCTGAGCAATTGCATTTGACAGCAGAAGATATGCATTCTTTTGGCATTGTGGATGGTATCATTAAAGAACCCATCGGAGGCGCACATACTGCACCCGAAGTGATGGCGCGTGCTTTGCGCGTACACATCAAAAAAGCCATTGCAGAACTACGAGATACACCAGAAGATCAATTGATTCAAGAACGAATTGATAAGTATCGAAAAATTGGTGATTTTAATACGAAACAGCCAGCTAAAGTTAGTTAATTGTAGCCAATCCTAATTATCATACATACTATATCTTTCAAAGATAGAAGCCACGCGGACTGCCATTCGCTCGTGCGCTATTGAAGAATAAGAAGACAAAACAAGTTATCATGAGACTACTAAACCGAATACAACATTATTTTTATAAACGAACTCTAGCCCAACAACCTGCCCCTAAAAAACGTCCACCTGTTCAGGAGAAAGTTATCAATTCAGTAGGCATTCTATTTGATGCGACAGATTTAGAACAAACACAGCAGGTGCTTCACTATCAAAAAACGCTTCAAAAAAAAGGCAAAAAGGTCAACCTACTTGCTTATATCAATAGTCGCGCTAAAAATATTGAAGCAAACTATCCATTTTTTCTACAGTCGAACGTAAATTGGAAACACATTCCGACGGGGCAGGCTGTAGAAGACTTCATGCGTACTTCTTTTGATCTTTTATTAGTGATTGCTACTACGTCTACCTTACCATTTGAATACATTAGCACACTAACTGATGCCCGTATGCGAGTAGGTCCAGATAGCGATAACCGAAGCAGCTACGACTTGATGTTGGACTTACCTTCTCAATACACTCCCAATCAGATCATTCAACTGATGGAAAATTATCTGAAGATCGTATTGCCACAGCAAACTGCTAAAAAGCCGTTGGTGACCGCCTAGCTAAACAGCAAAACGGAAGAGATTCATTATCTTTAGGGCTATTAATACAACATTATGCGCTACCGATTACTGCTTACTCTTTTCCTGCTTACACCTGTGCATTTCTGTTTCGCACAAGAACGGCTACTCATTTCGCCCGATATGGTCTACAATCTATCGGGGCAGGGAGATGTCTCTATCCTTTTTGACGAACAGCCCAATCCAGATAGCATCGCCTGTGTCTATCCGAAAGCCGACAATCCTTGGCGATTCTTCGACGCCGTTCGATTTGGCAAAACATTTTATTATCCAGTCGATGTCGTTATTGAATTGGATAGTGTTTATTCGCTCACACAAGTTTGTTTGGAAAAAGGCGGCGGTGCAGAATCTATGGGTACAGTTGAAGTATCGGCTGGCGGGACTGACCCGACAACTTGGACTGATTTATTTACCTATCAACGGACAGATGCGACTTGCCGAAGCGTAAATATAGCTACTCAATACCTCAAATTTCGCTTTGTAGAACCGACTTCTCGACTGCGTGAAATTAGTTTATTTGCGACGAAAAGAAATCAGCCTGTTTGTCCACCACCAATTGAGCGAAAGGCAGCAGACTGCGCCAGTACACGCTTCCCCATGCAAGATTTTATGGGTTCCAATATCAACTTTGACGTACCCACTGCCAAAACCAACGCCGTAGGTATCGTCCGCAACTACCATAGTACTTTCCAGAATGCAGGTTTTGGAGATATTGACTATGTACCTTATCCAGATAACGTTTACGATTGGTATACTATTAATGAGGAAACAGAAGAGGTGTTTCACGTCGACCGCTATTTTCGACGCCTGCAAGATATTGGACAGACGGTCAGCAACTGTTTGCATCGCGCTCCACCCTACCTGGTGACTTTCGACTATTTTGAGGACAGCGACATCAACGATGTGACGACTGGCTATGATGTAGGCTTGTTGAGTCAAGTCGACTACATTAGAATCACGGATCGCAAACCATTCGACGAACAAGTCTACCCAATCGAATGGAACAAGTCGTACGATCAACCAAAAATGTACACGGAGTATGCGGATATGTTGTATCAATTCACGGCTAGATATGGAGGAAATGAGGGAGCTAATTTTCTGAAAATAGAAGATGATAATGCCGTAGTCGCTGGACTAGATATGGTCGAATACATCGAAAATTGGAACGAACCAGATAAGTGGTGGCATGGCTCGACTGTTAGCAATTACGACTTTTTATTAGACCCAAAAATAGAAGAGCAGTTGGGCTATTTTTCGCCTTTTGAGTATGCAGCAATGAGTAGCGCGACTTATGATGGAGGTGGTACAACCAATGGAATAAATAATGTCCTATTAGAACGTTATCCGAATACTGTACCACTAGCTCCTGTAGGCGTTCATTTAGCAGATTCGACGATGAAAATGGTGTTGTCGGGCATCTCTGAATTAAATGCAGACTACTATCGTGCCGTCAAATTTTGGTTCGATCACTATCGTCCTGATATTGAATTTCCTTTTGATGTCTTGACGTTTCACGATTACAGCAATAACGGTTTTGGCGAAGTACCATTGGCAAATTATGCGGTCAGCCCAGAAGAATACGGCTTGCGTGAGCGACTAGAGGAAATGGTGGAATTTCGAGATCGCTATCTGCCAGACTTGGAGATTTGGTTGTCTGAATTCGGGTATGACTCCTCCCCTTTCTCTATTCAATCTCCCAATTGTCAGTTTTACTGCACTGATTGTGACAGTCGCGTGTGTCGAAATAAATTATTGGAAATTCAGGCGCAGTGGCTTGTCCGTTCGTTCCTAGAAATCGCCGCTGCTGGCGTAGATCGAGCGATGTTGTTCAATATGCGAGACGGGAGCGCACCTGGTGCAGGCGGATTGTATCAAAGTAGTGGTTTGACGACGTATCGTTTGGATCGGTTTCAAAACAAGCCGTCTTGGTATTACATTTCGAGCATGAAGCAAATTTTGGAAGACACTTATTTCGATCCTAGCTTTCAAGTTATGTCGGAAGGTGTGCATATCTACAAGTTCGTAAGTGACTGCGATGTGCCTGACAAAACCGTGTATGCAGTTTGGAGTCCGACGAGTCAAACTGGAAGCAATGAAGCACTTTTAGCCAATTATGAACTGCCGTTTTTGATAGATAGTAGCGCGACGCTCATAGAGTTGGTCGACGGCGATGCAGATGGAGTACGTAGTACATTAGTAACCAATGGAAATGGAATGGCAAGTATTTCAGTAAGCGAACGACCTAAATTTATCGTCATTGGTGATCTGCCAAAAGATATGGACGGCTGCGACTGTGGCTACTTGGACTACGACATTAGCGGCGATGCAAATGTGGAAGCCTTGAACGATGAGCAAGCTCAAATTGGTGAACCTTACTGCGGCGACGGTCAGGATATGCAAACGACTTGGTCGGCAATGAGTGGCGATGAATTGGTGATTGATTTGAAAGCTAAACACGACATCGACTACCTGTTTTTGCAAAGTGATACCTTGGCGAACGGCGCGTTAGAAATATATGCTGGCGAGGTGGATAATTGGCAACTGATAGATACGTGGGAAGTAGAAAATGAGACGAGTTTTCGATGGAAAATGTACAACTATCAAGGAGAAGTTTCCACGCGCTATCTTCGCTTGCGCGCGCTTGGCGATGAGTTGAAGCTGGCGGAAGTCGCACTTTGCGGCACTGCTTTAGAAGCCATCGACGATGATTCTACAGTCGATTTGGATGATGTGACTGCCGTGAATACAACGAGCATTCGCCCCAATCCTTTTAACAATTATTTCCTCATTGCTGATCCAAAAAGTTCGAGATTACGCGTCACTTATACGAGCGGAGAAGTGGTTTGGCAAGGCAACGTCAATCGCTATCAAGGTATTTCTACTTCGAGCTGGGCAGCAGGCATATACTTCTTGCATTGGTTGGATGAAAATGGGGCGGTGGTATTGGTGGAGAAAGCTGTCAAGGCATATTAGAACATGGAGCAGGCTATTTTGGATGCGGTGAAGCAGGCGGAGGGGGTGGTTGGGTTTAAGGTCGATAAAAGGAATTAGCTGAAGCCGAGTCCTTGTAGTCGAGTCACCCCGTGAATGTTCAGCCTAAAATCAACAAGTTACTTATTTCCTTTTTTCTAGGCACAAAATTCGCGGGGTGACAAAAACTATCTGCTCACATCTCTACTTTAATCCTTCTATTCACCACCTTCAACTCCTTCACCAACCGCTCCGAATCAGCAGGCGCAATGAACAGTTCCTTTCCACCAGAATAATGAATCATTAAACCAGTAAACGCCAAAGCAGGACTTCCCGAAGTGGGATAATTGCCAGCTTCAATCCGACTGATCTTGCGAATCGGAATTTGCCCTTTCACGGAAATAGAACGGTAAAATAATTGCTCTTTTTTGACTTCGTAATAGGTATGCGTCCAAAAGTAATAGATGCCATAAAACAGTGCTAGTGTCAATACCAAAACGACACCTGCCACCGCACTAGACCGACTGAAGACGAACCACAGTGCCACTAAAAAGGCGATGCTCGTAGGAATGACTAACGGCAAAATGAACGCTCCTTCTTTTTTGGCTTCAAACCTCATTTTTCCAATATTTAGGTGTTGTCCCGCACTTTCCTAGTGCTGGACAACTTTAGCTATGATCGAGGTATATGCCAAACGTTCTTTTCAACGTCCAAACGACCACCTAGTTCTTCCCCCACGACTCGATCTATTATTTTCAGCCCTTTTTCCCCCATCGCCTCGAAGCTATCAATGCCATCATTTGAGAAATTGATGCGTGTACGATGAATGTTGTAGCGATTCGAGAGTGGCTGCCCAAAAGCTGCTTCTACCTTTTCCTTGCCCATCATAAAACCCAACAAACCACCCCAAGTCGCCGTCGGATTGTCGCTGTCCCATCCACTCAACGCACCAATTTTGATCGTTTCTTTTAGGTCGCCTTCCCCATAAAACAAACTCACTAAACTCGCTGCAAAATTGATGCCTGCAGCAAAACAAGCATTGCAATACAACTCCCGACTGCTCAACTCGTAGCCATCTTGTTGCTCCACTTGGTAGCGAATATAAACAGAATCACGCGCTTGCTCCCAAGTGATGCCAGATTCGTATAAACCTTGTACGTAGTTGTACATTTTTTCAGGATAAGTATTGGCAGTCAAGTAAGTTTTCGCTTGTTTTGCCATCCAAAAAAGCTGCTCTTTTTGGCTTCGACTCTCTTCATTCACCAATGCTAAAGCAAACATCGCCACATAGAACTTAGAGATGTCTTCGCTTTCGTATCGAGCCACATTTTGAATCGGTAACTTCGCTAATTCCACAGCAATATCTGGTCGAGTAGGTGCATACAAACCGAAGATCTCTGTGGTCAGTTGCGCATCAATCATCTCGTATTCTGGGTTATTCTTAGGATCGCCTGTAGCAGGTGGTACAAGCCCTTTTTGCATCAACTCGAATGCTTTTTCATTGGATACCCAAAGGTAATTTTCCTCTTCTTTTTGGATGTGTTTCAGCCAAGCGGTTCGGATGTGTTCGCCTGAGAGTCGACTCGTTTCATTTTCTAGTAAAGCTTCTTGATAAATGTACTCGATGTCGGTGTCGTCATCCGCCCCCCAAATGCTATCGGGTGGCATCAATACAAAATCAATCGTCGGTGCAATGTCGCTTGGTGTTTCGCTCCATATATTCGGCTGATCGGCTTTGCCCCAATCATCGCGGGTATAAAAATCACCAGTTTTAGGCTCTCCAATATTCCCAATCTTGTCCATTTCAGTGATGAGTCCAGTCCAATTGGCAAGGCAAGTGCCCAACCAAAAACCTTCTAATCGCTTGGCATAGTCAGCACGATTGATGGAGTAACCATCTTGTTCTTCGTCACTCGTAGAATTCGATGAGGGAGTAGCGTTTTCGCAACTGAATAAACCCAAAAGTAGTACGCCAAAAAGTAACTTAGTTCCAAACATAGATAGTTGCTATTGTTTCAAAAATGGTTGAAAGATAGTTTGATTTTTGCTAATAATGCCTAACCAATAGATGCCCTTTGGAAAATGAGATACATCAATTGCAGTGTCACTTGAAGAAATACTAATTTCTCCTTGCACAATTTGACCCAATGCGTTGATGATCCGATAACTAATACCAGAATGACCTTCCACCCTGAGCGTCAACCAATCCGTGGCAGGATTTGGCGATAATTGGATACTGGCACGTAGTTCTGCTAAATCGTTTGTATTGCTAATTACGCCTTTTGCGGAGCAGTCGAACAGTTCGCCTTCTCGATTTTTAAAAATGACTTCACCATTGTTTTGTTGACAAAGTAGCTTGCTGTTGCAGGAAGGGGAATTCAACGTATTTTTGCCCATTACTTGACAATAATCATTGATAATCACTCCTCTAGTGCTACCAATGCCATCTATCCAAGAAACCGTATAATCTTGTCCACCAAAACCTGCGTTGTACCCATAAAAATTCAACCTTTTACGAAGACTACCATCACGCACCTGCATCGAGTCAATAGTTTCTAATACCATATAATCTGTGTTCCACGGATCGAACTCTTCGTAACGAAAGACTAGAAAAGTATCACCTACTGATAGATTAAAATCAATTAGTGTGTCTACACTATTATTCCAAGTATTCCAATGGATGATTCGTTGATCTTCTTCTTTCAATAAACCCTCATATCTATCATTCCCATACAATTTGCTGTATACATCCCCCTCTACTATCGTGTCGCCTTCTAATTTGTACTCTACGTAAAAAGTTGTGTCCGTTCGATATCCATCGGCAAAGTAGGTCTCTTGTACCCAAGTGGATGATTCTTGTAGGAGTGAATGTTGATCTTGTGCTACTGTGAGCTGAACGAAGAAGAAGAGAAATAGAAGAGTGTGATAGAATCGGTTGAACATGTTGTTGGCTGTTTTATGAAAATTAAATCCTATCCGTTTTGTTTGAGAAATGATAGGCAGTTCATTAAATTAAACGTAAAATTTATGAAAATAATACAATCATCACCTACGAAGACTTCACTAAAATCGACCTACACATCAGCACAATCAGTTCAGCAGAGGTGTTCAAAAAAGCGCGAAAACCTGCCTATCAGCTTCCAATCGACTTTGGTGAATTCGGCATCAAAAAGTCGTCTGTTCAAATTACCGCATGGTATCAGATAGAAGATTTAGTCGGTCAACAGATCGTTGGTGTTCTCAACTTTCCACCCAAACAAATCACCAATAGGAGGAATGAATATCTCGTGTTGGGAAGTGTAGATGTAGAGGAAAAAGTAGTCTTACAACAAGCAGAACGAGCGGTTAAAAATGAACTTAAAATTAGCTGAACGGCGCACAACTAATTGATAGCCATGTTGTTAAATTAAGCCAACTAATTAGACGTTAGATAATAGACAGTAGAGGTTAGACTAGCTCATCTGATAGCTAGCCATTTTTTTGCTTCAATTATTGTCTAGTCGTCTATTTTTGATTTAAAATTAGCGTTTAGAAATTTCGATTTATCTGTTAGTAGTCACTATAATTTATCTAATTAGTCTATCTTCTACTATCTAAAGTCTTTTTCTAAACGCATATTTATACTTACATGAACTTTTCTTCCAAACTAATCGAAGACGCGGTAGACGCATTAGCTACTTTGCCTAGCATAGGTCGCAAGACAGCTCTACGATTAGTGCTTCACCTCATCAACCAAGACAAACTAGAAACCGAGCAAATCACGTCTGCGCTCACCAATTTACGCAACAACATTCAGCA
>CAYLPW010000212.1:0-8680 GCA_964385665.1 uncultured Saprospiraceae bacterium | reverse complement strand
TTTAATTAACAACGCAAACAACAACTAAAATGACCGTCACCGATATTCTATTCAACGAATACAACAGCTACTACAAAAGATACCTCGACCAAATCGACGAAGATGTCGACTTGATAGCTGGACTAAAAAAAGGGAAGAAACAGACAATTGCTTTCTTTGATTCACTTCCAGAAGACAAGCTACTCTTTCGCTATGCCGAAGGCAAATGGACGCCTAAAGAGGTTTTGCAGCACTTGATAGATACGGAGCGTGTGTTCGCTTATCGGGCTTTCCGTATTGGACGCGGCGATGTACGACCTCTAGCTGGCTTCGATCAAGATGCGTACATCGAACCATCAGAGGCAAATGAAAAAAGTAGAATAGAACTATTGGACGAATACGACTTGGTGCGTCGCCATACGACCTCTCTAGTCAGCAGTTTGAGTGAACGGAACTTAATGAACATAGGTGTTGCCAGCGATCATCCGCTGTCGTCGCGTGCCGCTGCTTTTATCAATATAGGTCATGAGAAGTGGCATATCAAGATCATCAAAGAGCGGTATTTATGAGTTCATTTAAGCCGTATCAAGACAGGACGATTGCATTCTATAGTTTGGCTATTATTGATGTCTGGCGCATCAAAATCTATACGATTAGTCATCAGTCCACCTTCACGGCTGATGCTACTTTGCAGGCAGCGATTCAGCAATTACCCGATTGGTTGCAAATAGCAGAAGAATCCAATTTGCCAATCTACGAGCTAGGTTTTCTGATCGTCCATGAAGGTGTGGACGGTGTTTGGATATTGCTGCATTGGTGGACAGGTGGCGAGATGTTGGGCAGTCGTGTTTATTTTGCGAATGCCGATGCGCCAGACCATATTGAGCCAAATGCTTACCCTTTTGGGCTAGTTTGTGTTTGGGAATTGGAGGTGATTCAGCACGAGCGAGAGGCTTGGATGGAGCAGGTGTTGCGGAAGGCGAATGCGCCTGATATGGAAGGATATTTGAGAAACATTTTTAAAACTCATACCTGATTTTATGACAAACATGATTTTTTAGATACGCCTATCAAACCAAGAATGTAATCTTCAATTATCTTTTTTCATCAATAGTGAGCTTATAGTTTTCACTCCTCAAACTCCAGCATCCCCTTCGCCCCCAACAACTCCGCCAACGCATGTTGGTCGCCAGCCGAACGCGCCACTGCTGCTCCTTTCTCATACGCCTCAATCGCCTGTTCCACCTGCCCATCTCGCTCATACCACTTTCCTAAATGATAGTACGTTCCCACATAATCGGATTGATGCTCGACTAAATGCAAATACTGTGCTAACGCTTGTTCTTGGTTCTCCTGTTTCTCATATTCTTTTGCCAGTGCAAAACGCAAAAAAGGGTCATCAGGAGCGTCTTTCAGGAAGGCAAAAAGTTGTGCTAAACGACTGTTAGACATAGAATTGACAGTTAATTGAATGAAATTAGCGAAAATTCGCTAACTATTGATTGGAATGTGTGTTAAATATATACTTTTGCCCTAGTAGTGGACAAATTCGGTGTATTTTCCCTTTAACAAGAATAAATTTCAAAAGATTGTAATAGATGTGAGATTTTGAGTAGTGAGATATGAGACTGTCTCTTAACTTTTTAAAGATCAGCACATTGCATATAAATTATATTTACCTTTGAAAATGTCTAGTTTATGAAAATATTAGTTTGTATCAGTAGAGTGCCTGATACGACCGCGAAGATTTCATTTAGTGCAGACGGCAGTTCGTTTAATGAAGATGGCGTTCAGTTCATCATGAATCCGTATGATGAATGGTATGCACTAGTACGTGCCATAGAATTGAAAGAAGCACAAGGCGGTAGTGTGACCGTCATCAATGTAGGTGACAAAGCGAATGATACGATTATTCGAAAGGCATTAGCGATTGGTGCAGATGATGCCATTCGGGTAGATGCAGAAGCGTCTAGCTCCATGTTTGTGGCGAAGCAAATCGCACAAGTGGCTGCTGATTACGATATTGTCTTCACAGGAAAAGAAACGATCAACTACAATTCTTCCGAAATTGGGGCAATGATTGCTGCCTTTTTGGATGTTCCCTTTGTGTCGTATGCATCGCATATGGAAGTCGACGGAACAACAGCAACCATCACTCGTGATATCGAAGGTGGACACGAGACGGTAGCTGTGGAAGCTCCTTTCGTACTAAGCGCAGCGAAAGGGTTGGCAGAGCAGCGTATTCCAAATATGCGTGGCATCATGATGGCAAAACGCAAACCATTGAAGGTAGTCGAAGCAGTTGACTTTACTGACGCGGCGAAACCAGTGGAATACCGACTACCAGAAGATAAAGGAGGTGTTCAGTATTTAGAAGCCGATGAAATGGATAAGCTAGTTCGTCTATTGCATGAAGAAGCAAAGGTAATTTAGTGTGCTTTGTACGGCTGTTGGCTGTTGGCTAGTTCAGTTATTGACTTTAATTCAGTATGTTTTAATTGGGATCGTTTTCAGTTGTCTACCCTTTTTCTGAAATACCTTTAACCCGATTGGAACAGTTCAAACAATTCAACCAAAAAAAATTATGGTACTCGTATTTGCAGAACATACAAAAGGCACGTTCAAGAAAGCTGCTTTCGAGGCAGTAACTTACGGTGCTAAAACCGCTCAACTCCTTGGCACTGATTGTGTCGCTCTAGTACTAGGAGAAGCGAATGATGCTGGTGAACTAGGAACTTACGGCGCGAGCAAAGTCTATCACATTGCTAGCGACCATTTGGCGCAATTTGATAGCCAAACTTACACCGCAGCGATCACAGGTGCTGCTGAACACTTAGGTGCAACAGTGGTCGTCCTGAGCCATTCTTCGACTGGTAAATCAATCGTCGGTCGATTGGCAGTAAAAATGAATGCTGGTTCAGTCGCTGGCGTCAATGCGCTACCGACTCTAGATGGTGAAACATTTAAAGTAGAAAAAGGCGTCTTTTCAGGAAAGGCAATTGCTACTTACGAAGTTGTTTCGGATCAGAAAGTTATCTCTGTGGTGGGAAACTCAATTCCAGTAGAAGCAACAGGATCAGTAGTAGAGGTAGAGTCTCTTTCAATTGATGTTCCTGCACCGAAAGTTACGGTGAAAGAAGTGAAGCGTGCAGAAGGCATTACGCCACTACCCGAAGCCGAATTAGTAGTATCAGCTGGTCGTGGTATGAAAGGACCAGAAAATTGGGGAATCATCGAAGATTTGGCGGAGGCGTTGGGTGCAACGACTGCTTGCTCTCGTCCTGTGGCGGATACAGGCTGGCGTCCTCACCACGAACATGTAGGACAAACAGGCGTAGCGATTCGTCCAAATTTATACATTGCGGCTGGTATATCTGGTGCGATTCAGCACTTGGCAGGCGTCAATAGTAGTAAGACGATTGTGGTGATTAATAAAGATCCAGAAGCCCCATTTTTTAAAGCAGCGGACTATGGTGTGGTAGGCGATTTATTCGAAATTATTCCTCGACTAACGGAGGCGATAGAAAAGTTTAAGCAAGAAAACTAAATAGAACCAGTCACACGACTAAGGAAGCCATTGCAGTGTACTGCAATGGTTTTTCTTTTTTAGTATCTTCTTTCTAAAGATTGGAAATTTAGCTGGAGCATCTATATGTACTCTCCTTATGACATATAGTAAGTGAGCTAACTGTATGCCTTTACTCTATGTGCCTGTGTGTGTCCAATTGGGCACCATTATTAATCCCTAAATTTTTACTTAGGAAAGAGCATAGCTGCTACTGAGATTGGTATTGCTTTACCGCATCGAGATTGGCATTTTGTTTGATGAATAACTTAGGCGTCATGCCTGTGATCTCTCTAAACACCTTGTAAAAGGTCGATTTATTTTTGAAGCCACACTGTAGCGCAATACCAAACAACGTCAAATTCCGATAAGCTGGATCAACAATCTTCTTAGATACTTCCCGTACACGAAAAGTGTTTAAGTAATGCTGAAAATTACTATTAGCTAGGTGATTGACAACTTGCGAAAGGTATTTCGTATTCGTGTTCAATCGGTCTGCCAATTGTCTCAATGAGAGGTTCGCATCCAGATACAGCTGTTCCTCTTCAAGTACACGCTGTAGTTGATAGTATAGCTGCATTTCCTCTGTGCCACGCAAACTACTAGTATGGTACTTTTCTGATAACTGCATTAAAGGAATGCCAGTATCATCTTTTACATAGTCCCCATTGATTTCAAAGGCGATGTAGTTGGATACATCCTGCTTTTGATTGAGTACTGGATAAATGACTAATCGACACTTGTAAGGAACACCGTCCTTTCTGTAGTTCGTCAGTTCGTCTTTAACAGGAACACGATCATTCAAACTTTTTCGGATACGCTCCACCGCATCTGGCTCGGTATCTTTTCCTTGCAGAAGCCTTGGATTTTTACCGATTACTTCTGGTAACGTGTATCCTGTAATGTGTGTAAAATCTTGGTTAACCCAAAGAATGTGTTGCTGTGCATCTGTTAAGATAACTGCTATTTGAAACATAAGCCTGTGTTGTATTCTAAACAGAAATTCTTGATTTTATCCAAAAATGGAATGTCTATCTAGTATGAATAAAAAGGTGCATAACCTTCCTCAATTATTTTGTTTAACTTTATTGAGAAGACGTCTAACAAACGTTCTACAAAGCATAAATAATTGATTTACAGTTATAAATATACAAAGATGCCGTCTCAATAAAAAACGTATTCAGTTTATAAGCTGTTCGCTTTTTTTTGTAAAATAGAGCTTGTTTAATTTTTATCTAAACGTTCATCTATCCACATTGCACCGATAAGGGTTATCTTCTCTTTTAGGAGATGGACTGGCGAAATTTTAATACTTTAGCGCATTGTGTCGTAAATCATGTTATGAATCTATTTGAACTAAGAGGAACGTTAACTCGTACGCAGAGCTTGCTGCTAGGTGTCGCAGGTCTTGTTTTGTTTATCATCGTATGGTGGATAGCAGCGGAAACTCTTGCTGTACAGCGACCAATAGTCGACGGCTACACGACTCGTATACCTACTGTAATGGAAGCAGAAGAATTAGGTATCGACCGCGATTCGCTATTGCGTGCCGACTCTATCCGATTTGAGAATGCAACCACCTTTACGAAGGTCTACCCTATCCTTCCCACTCCACTGCAAGTGGTTCAAGCCTTCCCTGAATTAGTGCAAGAAGATAATTTGTTTAAGAATACCTTACTTTCCATTTGGCGCAATCTACAAGGCTACTTTTGGGCGGTCTTAATCTCTATCCCGCTAGGTTTTTTAATTGGACTCATTCCACTTTTTCGAGGTTTGTTTGGAAAACAGGTAGATGCGCTACGCTATTTGCCGCTCACAGCATTAGTAGGCATATTTATTACCTGGTTTGGGATAGGAGAAGGGATGAAAATTTCTTTTCTCGCATTTGGGATCATTGTCTACTTATTGCCAGTCGTCATTCAGCGCATTTTTGAAGTACAAGATGTTTATCTGCGGACGGTATTTACGTTGGGAGCTAACAAATGGCAAACCATCAAAAGCGTATACATTCCTTCTGTTATGTCCAAATTGATAGATGACATTCGAGTTTTGACAGCTATCTCTTGGACATACATCATCATTGCCGAGTTGCTCAATCAAGAAGGGGGCGTGGGGGCGTTGATTTATACAGCAGGGCGTCGCGGACAAATTCCCAATGTCTTTGCTATTTTAATCGTCATCATTTTAATCGGTTTTCTACAAGATCGCTTGTTTGTCTATCTGGATCAACGCCTCTTCTCTCACAAGTACAATGCAGTACGTCGCTCGGGTAGTTTGGAGGTAAATTATGGGATTTATATTTTACTTGGGTCGGTTGTGCTTTACTTACTACTCCATGCTTTGCTAGGTAGCTTAGAACTAGCTACAGGAAGTATTTTACAATATGCCCTATTTATCATTTTGGTAGCCAGTCTAGTGATGATTGCTTTTGGCGAATGGCGTGTTTGGCAGGATCGGAAGTTGAGTTAATCGTTTATTTTGTTAGTATTTAAGAACAAACTTCCTGTTGTTTTACTTTCATAGAAGATTTAGACGCTTCTGAATTGGTCATTACCTCAAACAGACCTATTCTTCCGACTCACTGTTCAGACAGTCTATTGTCTAATGTCTACTCTCTAACATCTCTACAATGGGCGAACTATTTGACTTTGAAAGGTATGAGATCGGTCTAGCAGTGCTAGGACTCGTAATGTTGTTAGCAGCTTGGATTCCACAGTTGTTTCTCAAGCGGCACGTCACATTAGCTGTTCTCCATCTCGTCACGGGTTATGCCGCTTTTTCTTTAGTAGATATTGACCTCCTCAACCCTTTCGAGGAAACACCTCGCTGGGTTTGGGAAAAAATGACAGAATTAGCTGTCATAATTTCGCTATTGGGAGCTGGACTAAAGATAGACGAAAACTTCACCTGGGATAAGTGGAAGCCGACAGTTCTGCTTTTAGCTATTACGATGCCATTAACCATTTTGGGTGTCTATCTTTTTGGCTACTATGTGATCGGACTTCCTATCGCTACTGCTATTCTTCTAGGCGCAGTGCTTGCTCCCACTGATCCTGTGATCGCCGCAGATGTACAAGTGGGTCCACCTCAAGAAGGACCACGTACTAATCACGTCCGCTTTCCACTCACTTCCGAAGCTGGCCTGAACGATAGTCTAGCTTTCCCTTTTACGTATCTAGCGATTGTTTTTGCCGCCAACGAGACAATAACTGGAGATATTCTAGGAACATGGGCACTGAAAGCGGTGCTGTATAAAGGAGCAGTGGGGGTAATAGGAGGTTTAGTAGTCGCTCGACTATTAGCACTTATCATTTTCAAATATCCAACAGACAAACCGTTGGCACGAGAAGGTCTAGGTTGTATTGCTTTGTGTGTCATCCTTTTATCATATGGAGTAACAGAGTTGTTAGCAGGCTATGGATTCCTAGCTGTCTTCATCTGTGCGCTTCGCCTACGACGCGTCTCCAAAAATCATGAATATCATACTGAGCTGTACAACTTCAGTGAGAACCTAGAGCGTTCGGCGATGGCGATAGTTCTGTTTTTATTAGGTGGCTTGGCGACTGTTTTATTGGACGATATTAACACATATAGTTGGTTGTTGGCTATTGCTGTCCTTTTCTTCATCCGTCCGCTGACTGCGGTTTTGGCTCTACTATTTATTAATGAATCCAAGCCTACCAAATTCGCAATTTCCTTTTTCGGCATCCGTGGAATAGGCTCTATTTACTATTTAGCTTACGCGATGGGTGCAGCGCAGTTTGCTTCACTGGAGTGGGTGTGGGCATCTGTTATTCTGATTATATTTATCTCTTCCATCGTTCATGGTATTTCTGCTTTTCCAGTAATGAAATGGGTAGATCGGATGAATGAAAAGCATACTGCAACAAAAGAAAAAGTGAAAAAAACGTCAAAGTCTACCGCAACACAAACTTAATACTTATCCATAGGTCTTTTTTGATATATATAGGTATCACACTTAATTCATGAGGACTATGGCACTTTCAATTGTACGCCAGTTGCTGTTTCTAATAATGGTTTTATGTTGTTTCAGTTGCGCTAAAAATGACACTGCTCTTCCATCCAATCGAACGGTAAATATCGATCCCATCTTCCAACCTTACATAGCTATTTACATCAAAGAGGCAGCCGCGCGAGGTGTGTCGGTTGCAATTGAGGAGAAGGGCTTGACGGTAGTCTTTCAAGATCTAGATGGAGGCTTTAATGGTCGTTGTCATGACTTCAATGATCTGCTACAAGATACCACAAGAGCGCATGAGATTCATATTGATCGGGAGAAGTGGAACAATGAGTTGACGGATGCTTACAAAGAGTTCTTGATTTTTCATGAAATGGGACACTGCTACGAGTATCGATCACATACCACAGACACATTGCCGAATGGAGAGTGGAAAAGCCTGATGCGAGATGGCAGACCCCCTTTTGGCAATAGTACGCTGAATTTTTCGGGTACGTGACGCGATTACTACATTGATGAGCTATTTAATGCCAATCAGGCTGCACCTGAATGGACAAGTTGGGATAGAGATTACGATGCTATTTTGGAAGAAGAAAAAGAAGTATTGGTAGAGGGTAAAGAGGTATCTGTCTTCAATCGTTTTGCAGATCTTTCAGGCAACTACGAGCTAGAACTAGAGTTTACAGTGACTCGAGATATGAAGGACGACTTCGTTTTTGTGAGTTGGGGCAATTCCTCTGTCAGTAGCTCTCTCTATTTTGGCTTTTTTGACTACGACTTAACTATTTCTGACTTCATCACTGGTCACGGACTTCAATATTTAAAAAAGAAGTACGTTCCTTTTCGCATAGGGAACACACCTAAGCTGACTGTGCAGAAAATTGGTGACTACTTTTGGTATTTTGTGAATGAAGAGTGCGTCTATTGGTCAGATGTGGTCGATTTAGAAGTGCCACGTGTTTCATTAGCTAGTTCCAATATAGAGGTGGATCAAATCAGTGTGAAAAAATTACCTGATTAGCGAAAAAATTCCTGTAAGCCTTTGCATCTTATCCAAATAGCCTGTATATTTGCAGTCCTTTTTGACCTATGGTGTAATTGGCAACACAGCTGGTTTTGGTCCAGTCGTTCTAGGTTCGAGTCCTAGTAGGTCAACT
>CAYLPW010000211.1:0-8824 GCA_964385665.1 uncultured Saprospiraceae bacterium | reverse complement strand
AGTTGGTATTGTAAAAAGTCTTGTAGTTGTTTCATGAATGGGCTTTTAGCTGTTGGCTATTGGCTGTTGGCTATTGGCTGTTGGCTGTTGGCTATTGGCTGTTGGCTGTTGGCTATTCTGTGGTTAACTGCTTAAATTTTGAGCTATTAGCGATAGATAGTCAGTTCCTTTCCCGAAAGCTTTCGAAACCTCAGTTCATCATTTCCTCATACAACAGCTTCGCTACTCGCCCAATCACTTCTTCTGCTTCTTCAAAGGTGGAGAAATTTTCCACAAAGATACTTAGAATTAGTTCAGTGTCGGATAGGAAGATAATGCCAGCATCGCCACGTACATAGTCGAGTGTCCCAGTTTTGTGCGCGATGTCCAGAGCAGCAGGTAGATAGCGTGGTATGGTGGTATCATCGGCGCATTCGCGCAAAATATTGAGTGCTTTTTTGGTGTATTTTTTAGACAGTAATTCTTGATTCAGAAGGCGTTTTAGTAGCGTGTTCATATCCTCAGCAGAGGTGTAGTTTTGTCTGCCTTTCGCTATGGCTTGAAAATCCATCATCTCGCGTTGGAGTGTCGTCTGTGTCAGTCTTTGCCGATGCAACAAGTCGTTAACTTTGGTCATTCCAATCGTTCGGATCAAAATGTTGGTTGCCGTATTGTCGCTCTCTTTGATCATTTCAATAGCTAGCTCTTGAAGGGTAAATGTAGTCCCCACTGCTTGATGCTGAATCGTACCGGCTCCTCCCACGATGTCCTCTTGTTGTAGCGTATACTGCTTTTTCAGTCGCAATTGTTTTGCTTCTACTTGCCGCATTAGCTCGATCAAAATAGGCACTTTGATGATGCTGGCTGCTGGCACTCGCTGATCTGCATTTTGAACATATAAGGTCTGCCCATTTGCCGTTTCTGCTTGTATAGATACTTGAAGTGCGGTCGGAAGGTTGTTTAAGTAGTTGAGAATACTATCTATTTGAGCGACGAGAGAAGTAGCGACTATCGAAAATATGAAAGTGCATAAAATGCGCGATAAAAAAGAACCCATTTGTAAATTTTGGGTGAAGATAACAGTCTTTACGGAGAAGCGAGAGTTGTATGTATTACCAGAAATTCAGCTAGCGCGAAGTGGTCTGTCGAACCGCTTTTTGCTTATCTCGCGTATCTAATTGTCGTTCCCACCAGTCCGCAGAGATGTTCATCAACCATTCTGGCGCGTCAATGGGAACACCATGACCACTATCTTCGTGAAATGCATATTCGCCTTTGTACCAATCACTTACTTTGCAAATACAACTCGGTTTGACCAGTTTATCTTCCAATGTTCCTAACACGAGTACAGGTACTTTAATCTTCTTCTTTTTTGGTCGGTAAAACATTCCACCGATCCCTTGTTTAACCATTGTCCAGCGAGAGATTGGACGCTCTTCTTGAATTTCGATCCATTTTTCGAGTAGCTCTTCGTCGTTTGCTCGTTGATTGCTGTTGATAGCGAGGAGTTTTTGTTCTCGTTTTGGCATATCGCCAGTCAAAAGAATACTGATCATTTCGCGTTTGGCTTCTGGCTGTACACGTTCTTTGCTTTTACAGATTCCTTTGAAACTAGAGCTGACCATGATGACGCCATCAAAAACATCAGGGTGTCGATCTAGCCATTCTAATGCGACAATTCCACCCAAAGAAGTGGCTAAAAGTATATTGTTTCCTTTGTGTGCCGCCAAACTATCCTTATGCTCTTCGTGTAGGAAGTTCGCCATTTTTTTGACGGACATAAATGACTTATCGTCGTAGTAATCGCCTGCCCCTGGCAAATCCATGAAGGTGTAAGTAGCGCTTGGGAACTGCTCTTTCAGCGCATTGATGAAGTCATCGCCCCAATGTCCGTGCTCCCGACTCAAGCCGCGTAGTAGGAAAAACTGCGGTGGTGCTTCTTCCATCTTCGGATATTCGCGGATGACTAATTGTGTTGTTTCTTCTTGCCCCCAAAGCGTTACACTCATTCCCATCCACATACCCACTAATAGCCAAATACTCATCGTCTTCATCTGCAATCAAGTTTAATAGGAGAACTAAGGAGATCAGAAGATGTTCGACTTCGAGATGGATGGATGGGGGTGGTTTTATTTATGCTTTTTGAAAACAACATTATCGGAATCTAAGGCGCTATTTTTGAATAGTTGTTGAATGCTTTCGATACGTTTTGTATGACCAGACGAAATGATTTGGTAAGGAAAATAAGCTAGTTTTGCTAGGTCTTGTTCCATGGCTACATGCACTGCCAAATGCAATTGAGTAACTTCTACAATTAGCACACTAGCGGTTTTAGATAAGAAGCTAGTCAGTCCTTGAATTACCTTTCGCTCCGCTCCTTCTACATCTATTTTAATCAGATTGGGGTATAATTGATACTCAGCTAAATAATTTGATAACGCCACTGCTTCCACCTCTACTTGTTGCGCTTCTTGGTGCCAATCGGTTTCGTCGAAGGCGGTCGTATCTAAACTGTTGTATTCAGAATAGTAAGTTGGGAATTCATGAAACGTCACCAGCTCATTGGCGTCACTTACTGCTTTATGTTCTCTGCGGACTTGAGCAAGATGTGCTGTGTTTTGAGTGAGTGTTTTGAACGTAGATGGTGCTGCTTCGAAGGAGATGACTTGCCCTTCTTGACCGACCAAATCTGCTGCTAATAAGGTGAAATAACCGAAATGCGCCCCTACATCAATAAATATACTTTCTTCTTGCAGATGCTGAATAAGATAGCGGGCTAAACGGATTTCTGAATCGTGCGTTTTTCCACCCAATACATAAATATCTGTCCCATTGGGCAGTTGCAATTGCATTTGAGCGTCGAAGAAGGTAGAAGTCACTACGGAACGCGTCTCTTTTCGACGAGGATAGCCCCATTTTAGCCAATACATCGCCCAACTGTACCGCAAGGGTCGATGCCACCATCTACGCCAGCGAGGATGTCGTGCTAATGCTTCTATTCGATCTAACCTTTCCAGCCAAACTGCTTTCTTCATAAGCGCGAAAATAGAAAAAGGAGAGTAGTTAGCACGACTAATCTCCTTTTGATGATAGTATACATCCTGAACCTCGTCTTAAAGAGAGTATTTATTGAGCCTTGTTCAACTTTTCGCTGGACTTCCATTTGCCCTTCTCTAAAATTAGGTTGATCTCAAAAGTATGAATTAGTAAAAACTTAGTCTGTAGTGTACTACAGGTAGACGAAAGAAGATTAACTTTCTTTTCTCACACTCTTGTAGTCGAATGACTAACGTTGTCTATTTGGCATACTGGCACTTTATTAGGTAAGCCTCCCCTCTTGAAGCACTCTTGCTGTAGAGACGCTCTCACATCTACTCTAACACTGTCGCTGAATCCAGTGCATCATACACTGCTTGATGCATTCGTGCGCGTAGGTCATATTTGACCAGCCGCTTATTGTATTTATCAGGATGCACTCGATTGGTCAATAAAACGAATATCAAATCCTGTTCCGGATCCGCCCAGACACAAGTACCTGTGAAACCAGTATGTCCGAAGGTAGACGCTGAGGCAGATGGCGCATAGGGTAGATATTTCTTTCTACTGGACGGTTTGTCGAAACCTAAGCCACGATGTGTTTTATACTGTTTGGAGATGAACTTATCCACTGTCGCTGGCGAAAAGTATTGACGTCCACCATAGCTGCCACCATTTAATAGCATTTGGAATAAAACGGCTAAGTCTTGCGCATTCGCAAACAATCCGGCATTGCCTGCTACACCGCCAAGCAATGCAGCACCTTCGTCGTGTACGTGCCCACGCAAGGTTTGTCTACGCCAAGCGGTATCTTGCGTAGTGGGTACAAGATGCTGAGAATCAAACTTTCGAGATGGCTGATAAGTAAGATAGCGCAGTCCTAAAGGTTCATAAATAGACTCATTCAGTAAGCGATCTAAAGAGCGTCCGCTTTGCTCTTCGATTACTTTTTGAAGCAAGACAAAATTCAAATCACTATACCGATACGTACGTTGCTTACTAGGTTTTACCTTAAATAAGTCTTTCCAAATTCTAGCTTTCACGACCTCATTTAGATACATGCCATCTGCGACTTGTACAGAGTAGGGAGGAAGTGGTCTGGTGCAGAAGATGCTATCGCACTGTATGCCATTATCTTTGGCGTAGTAAATATATTTAGCAATTGGAATATAGGACTGTAAACCTGAGTTGTGAGTCAACAAGTGTCGAATACGTGTATAATGAAGTGCCGATCGTCCCGAAATATACGTACGAATAGGCGCATTCAAATCAAGCACTCCTCTATCGTAGAGGTGCATGGCTGCCAAAGTGGTTGCCGCAACTTTGGTAATTGATGCTAGATCATATAGATCTGTACGCTGCACATCCTGATAGCCAATGTAGCTATGATGTCCGAACGATTTGTCGTAGATGATTTTTCCTTCTTTGACGACCATCAGTTGTGCGCCAGGATATGCTCCTAATCGGATACCTTCTTCCGCCAGATTATCCAACTTTTGCAATTCTTCACTATCTATGCCAACCAACTCAGGTGTAGCATGTGCTAGACGCGATGCACTTATGAACTCACCTGCTCCCAGAGGCAACTCACTAGATAAACTATCCGTCAGTGTTCCTATCAACTCTATACCACCAAATAGTACTTGTGCCGCTATTGCCTCTGAAAAAAGTGTGCGCTGTGGCATTTGGAGTAAAGTAACTGCTTTACTATAGTTGGTCAGTTGCTGAATATTGGTGAAGCTAACTACTATCACTCGGTGACGTTCTGCTATTTTATTGATTGCTAAAGCGATGTTCAAATCTGCTAAATCATTAGTAACAGAAGGATCAATTAAGGCAATGAATACACTATTCTCTTCAGCGATAGAGTCAGCTAGTGCGATAGCGTCACTGGTATTGACTCGAGCGTAAGAGTTAGCGTCAGCATATTGACGAAAATAGTAGTCAAAAGTGGAATAGGGAAAGTCACCAAACTGAAGGATTTGAAAATCATGTGCCAACATGTCTTGTACTGGCAGTAGGGAATCTGTATTTTGTAATAAAACGATAGAGTCATCTAAACGATCCCAATCTACCTCAGGCAATGGTTGTGAATGTGTCAGGGTCGCTCGCACAAAGCTAGGCTCACTAGCTATCGGTAGTGCTTCTTCCTCTGAGGAAGAAATAAGAGTCAGCAATATGGTAATCCATAAAAATATGTTCATAAGAGGTTAAATTGTCTCTAACGTGTGTGCTAATTTATCCGATCGATTGGAAACGATCTGTTTTTATCGAAGACATAGAAATACAAGGCAACTTGTTGTCAGTAAGTTACTTATAAATCTTCTATTCTAAAGTAATAGTGTATATAGGTTATCTTAGGTTGGCAATTAAAGAGCGAATGACCTAATGTTAAATAGCATATGCGTATTCGACTTAGTTGCAGTCGCTTAGCTCTCCATTATTACTAACGCAAAATAAGGAAATCGTTACGTTGTCGAAGCGTTAATTTTAGTACTGGTAGGATTTTTTTAGTAAAGGGTAAGATTAGGATAAGAAAGAAGAAGACATCACTCATTGATCCCTTCCCCTTTTATAAGCAAATAGTTGAATTTACTCTATTTTTTGAAAAAACGTAGGTTGATACTGAGTGCCTACTTTCAGTATATACATGCCTACTGGCAATTCGTCGACACGTAAAGAAATAGCAGTTGTTCCTTGCTGAGTTTGAATGGATTGTTGTAGCATCAACTGTCCTTGTAAGTTATAGATCGATATTTTACTTGCACTGTTCTGATTCGCATCGAAAGAGATGAGCATATCGCTTTGCGCTGGATTTGGAAAGATCGTGAGCGGTAACACTAAACGGTCAGTAGCAGCTAATACATTTCGTGATTCCGCACTGCAATCATCTACTACTTCGCCATTCGCATTGGTTTTTAACACTGTCAACAGATTACTGTCATTATATGCAACAAAAAGATATCCGCCATCGCTTGTCTGCGCTCCTGGAACAAGCACCTCCCCTATAGCCGACTCCTGTGTCCAGATTGGCGTACCGAATTGATCGACTAGTGCATATATAAATATAGTATTGTCTGCATTAACTTCACGGGCAGTCATACTCAACAAAAGATCACCGTTTTCGAGGGGTAGTATCCCAATGGGATCAGTAGAAAATTCAGGTGGCAGGATAGTTGTTAAATTAAAACTAGCAGATACATTAGAAGCTCCTGTTGCTGTATCGTACGCCAAAATTTCTCCTCGTCTGTTGTCTTCTACCGCAACGTATACAGTAGATTCGTTTGTACTTAATCGAATATCCTTTACGTCAGTAGATGGCGTATCACTCGCAAATTTTCTTGCCCAAGCAGTAGAAAAATCAGCACTTACTCCTGAGATAGTGTAATTACCACCAGTAGCCCAATATACAAACAACCGTCCCTGCCCATCTTCTAACACTTCTACAATTCCTAAGGTATCATTTATATCTTCAATGCGCAAAAATTGAGCATTCTTCCCATTTTCATCTACTTTAATGAGAAAGCCTGTAAATCGCTGGTCAGCATCTAAATCGACTAGAAATCCCCCAAAGACGAACCCATCAGAAACTTGAATCACAGCACCATTAATAACTATTGCATCTACGTCAAAGGGAGTGTCAATCGTATCGCGGGTGTCTCGCGCTCTGCCAGCTAAAATAATACTCCCATCCTCTACTTCCACTGTTGGCGTCGATGAATAATCAAAGATAGTTACTCTAGCGTCTTCTAAACTCCCGTCACTTGAACTCACACTAATTTGATACGCCAACTCCGTGCGCTGAATCCTGTCTGTTTGCTCCCAAAAAAGTTGATACGTTTCGTCTTTCTCTTCTACGCGAAAACGGTTCGGAAAGCTATTTTCAACCCCCAAAGGAATATCTAACTCTTGTTGCACAAAAAAGTCGCAACCTGTTGCGGCGACAGCATTTGAGAAGCTTACTTCATCGTCTTCATTCGCTACGCAGCAGATGCCGTTAGCAGGTGTCGAGTCTATATCCTCTTGATCGGCATCAACGATTTGTGCATAAAGTTGAGGCGTTTCTAGAAAGAAGAGCTGTACCGTTAGTGTCGCTGAGGTATTAGCTGCTAGCTCACCTACTGCCCAAATTTGATCGCCAAATGCTCGATAGCGTCCTTGTGACACCTCTATAGCCGCACCACCTACCAAAACGACGGTTGGTCGCTGAATGGGTAATTCAACTTCTACCCCTGTAGCGGTCGTTGAACTGGTGTTGGTAACGGTCAAAGTAAAGCTAGTCGCTTGAAACAACTCAACCTCCAGTGTTTCGGTAGATAGTTGTAGCTCCAAGTCGATTTGAGCAGTCGCAGAGAAACTAGAAAATAGTAGTAAAAAGAGAATGTAGATAAGTGTTTTCATGATCGTCTAAGTTCGTGTGAAGAAAGAACTACTATATATTCATTTTTTGTCAATAAGTCTACTGTTGGGAGTGGAAAGAGATAGGATTTACTGGAATTGTTTAGACAGTTCTATTGCTGTAGCCTGTTCTCATCTATTGCCTTCCACCTGATACAAAGAACTATCAGACCATTTTCAGCTTCGTGAACTCTAATTTTTCTCAGCAAATCAACTATATTTAACCTTTCTCTACTGATCTAACCCTTACTCTATGTCCAATTTAGATTGGAACGACATCCTAGACACGCTCGAAGAGCAAAAATGCGTCCTCTTTCTCGGCAGAGGCGCGTACCTCGCTGACGGTGGCAATAGTCTGTCTCGTGCTTTGCAACAATACTTAAATGTCGAAAATGTCGAGCATCCACACATTCGGCTGTACAATGAGGATGGCTTCTTTCTCTTTCGCAAAAATCGCTTTCGGCGCAAAGTGGTGAGCCAAATGAAAGCCTTCTACGATCAGACTTTTCCTGAAACGGAAGATAATTTCACACGTTTGGCGCGTATTCCCTTCAATATGTTCATCTCGTTGACGCCCGACAATCTATTGGCGCGGACATTCGATACCCAAAACTTCGACTACCAAAGTGACTTCTATTTTCGCAATCGAAAGGCAAGTAGCCACTTTGAGTTACCGACCAAGCAAAAGCCCCTCATTTACAACCTGCTAGGCAATATCGAAGAGCCAGAAAGCCTCGTCCTCACGCATCAAGATTTTTTCGACTACCTCAATTCCGTCTTCGTCGGCAATAGCATGAACGAAGACCTGAAAGACACGCTCGAACGTGCCGAACGCTACATCTTCCTCGGTTTGCCGTACGAAAAATGGTACTTCCAACTGCTGCTGCGTGTGCTTTCCATGCATTCCGATAAGTTGAAAGAAGTAGAACGATTGGCATTAAAAGAATTTGAAAATCCCAACCTCCATCAAATCTATCAGACAGAATTTAAAATTGAATTTATTCCTAGCAAGATCGACGCTTTTGTTCAAACGCTCTACACCAAATGCGAGCAAGCTGGCATCCTGAAAATGCCACCGCCACGCGACCCAAAGGAGCAAACCATCAAAAGCGAACACCTCAGCCGCGAATACATTCAAGAACTCATCGCGAGTGCGCGTACTGCCGATGCACTTCTCCACCTCAAAGTGCTGCTGCAACAAAAAAAGCCACGTAGCCAATCCCTTTACAACGACCTTATCGTGCTTCGCAATCGCTTCAAACTCCTTCGCCAACGCGACCGCAACGGCACCATCGACTCGCGCGACCTAAAAGTGGAAGACAACCAAATTGTGGAAACGAGTTTGCAGCTACTCGATAAAGCCGTCGCCCTATGAGCCAACAGTACCGCTACCCAGGTGTCACGCCTTTTA
>CAYLPW010000210.1:0-8881 GCA_964385665.1 uncultured Saprospiraceae bacterium | reverse complement strand
AACTCGCCTAGAACGGTGGCGACTACTACTCGGCAAAAAAGCAGACCCACCTGCGGAAATCAAACTAGACGAAACCAGCCAAGGCATGGACGATGTTATGGAAGCACTATACGACAGCGAACGCGAGGGTGGCTTAGGCGCATCGTCTCCAAAAGTACATCGTTGGTTGTCGGATGTGCAGCGGTACTTTCCAACTAGTGTAGCGAAGGTGTTGCAGAAAGACGCAATTGAGCGATTAGGGATTGAAGAAATATTGCGTTCCGAAGAGTTGACGGAGCAATTGGAAGCAGATTTGCACTTGGCGACGACGATAGTGGCATTGAAAGAATTGATTCCGAAAAAGAGCAAAGAAAGTGCGCGTCGACTGGTCGAAAAAGTGGTGCGCGAACTTGAAAATCGACTCAAGAACCCGATGCGCGAAGCGATACAAGGCGCACTCCATCGCGCTGTTCGCAATCGGCGACCCAAATGGAACGAAATAGATTGGAACAAAACAATTCGCAAAAACCTCAAACACTATCAAGCCGACTTAAACACCATTATTCCAGAACAACTCATCGGTTATGGCAAAAAAGGTTCGTCGCTGAAAGAAGTGATTTTGCTCTGTGACCAAAGTGGTTCGATGTCGGAGTCCGTGGTGTATGCCAGTGTTTTCGGCGCGATTTTAGCGTCTATGCGAAGCATCAAAACCCACTTTATCGCTTTCGATACGAAAATTGCCGACCTGACGGAATATTTGGACGATCCAGTTGATTTGTTGTATGGTACGCAGTTGGGAGGTGGTACAGATATTGCGAAAGCATTAGGGTATACGATGACTTTGGTGGAGCGACCTACGGACACAATTGTTATTTTGTTGACTGATTTATTTGAAGGTGGCAGCATCAACACGACCTTTGAGCGCGTCGATGAATTGAAACGAATGGGTGTTCAGTTGATTTGTCTGTTGGCATTGAGTGATGAAGGGAAGCCAGCATATGATAAGCAGGTTGCACAGGTATTAGCGAGTAAAGATGTACCGACGTTTGCATGTTCACCAGATCGTTTTCCAGATTTGATGGCGGCGGCGATAAAGGGGGAGGAGATATGAGATCGCTTCGCTTTGAGATATGAGATGTGAGACAGCTTCGCAGGTAATCCTGAAATCGTACCTTTTTTCTTACGGAAGGACTAATCCGATCCATGAATCATAACAACAGCGTATGATTTCAATCATACGAATTTAGATTCGCTTGGCACTATTTATTCAACAACTTCCGCTTCAACATCCCCCAAAACCGACGATCATGAGCCGCATCGCGTGGACTAGACAAAAACCATTCCTGAAAGGTGCGCCAATCTGGAACTTGTTTGGCAGCGACGACTTTTCGCAAAACCTCATCATAAGCAATTTCTTCCAGCAAACGTTCTTGCTCCTTAATAGATAAGTGGCTCATATATTTCTTAGTAATACCAACCACTTCGTAAAAGCCCTTCCAATGGTAGGTCGCCGTTTTAGCATGATCGTCTAAGCGATAAAAATAGGTGGGAAATTCCGAAAAAACACAAGTAGGATAGTGCAGACTGGCACGTGCGTACCAATCCAAATCCATTCCAAAATGCAAGTCTTCATCGAAGTAACCAACTCGCTCGAAGAGTGGACGCGAGAAGAAAACAGACTGCGACGGAATGATGCAGTTGACATCTTTAAAAAAGCGCAATAGTCGTCCTAAATCCAGTGGATAAATATCGTTTGTGGTACGAAGTTGAGCATCGGGGCGCGTTTTGCCTACAAAGCCTTGATTGCCATAAATAAAGTCGACGGATAGCGGTTGGGAAAATAAATGCGCGAATGTCCCTTCCAGATACCCATCATCCGAATTCATAAACGCCAGCCAATCGCCAGTTGCTATTTTTAACCCTTTATTAATGGCGTGCGATTGTCCATTATCTGCCTCGCTGACCCAATAATCAATCCAATCAGTATAGTATTCTAAAACACTCACCGTTTCGTCCGTGCTGCCCCCATCAATAACAATCAATTCCAATTTAGGGTAATTTTGCAACAAGATACTTCGCAAGGTTTCTTCTATAAATCGACCTTGTTGATAGCTAGGCACAACAATCGAGATTTTGGGCAAGCGCGTATCATCAAAAATAGGCAACTCGTTGACCTGCCAAGGAAAGCCAGTTTGTTCCTTTTGCAATGATGGTGGTAGCCGTTTTGTTTTCGCGCCAGATCTATTATTATACATGGTACAAAGGTAAGAAGTAGGTGTCGTCAATTCTTCATCCATGATAACTCTTTCTCTAATTTACTGTTTCTTAGTATATTGGCTGATAAAGACTATTTCGACTTTTTTCCTGAGAAGCCTTTATTTCACATCACCAACTAGTTCAATTTAGAGTAATGAAAAAACAACAAAACAAGAAGAAAGACAACTCGCGTCGTACTTTTCTAAAAGCTAGCGCACTGACAGCAAGTAGCTTCATGATTGTGCCACGTCACGTATTGGGGAAGGGATATATTCCACCAAGTGATAAAGTCAATTTAGCCGCAATAGGAGCTGGGGGAAAAGGCTTCTCTGACATCGACCATGCGTTTAATAAAGGAAAGGAGAACGTTGTCGCGCTTTGTGATATTGATACGGAACGTGCCGGGAAAGCGCGCAAGAAATGGGAAAAGGCGAAGTTTTACAACGACTTCCGCGAGATGATCGACAAGATGGGAAAAGACATTGATGGCGTCACTATTTCTACGCCAGATCATACGCACGCCGTCGCCGCGATGGCAGCAATGGAAGAAGGAATTCACGTCTACGTACAGAAGCCATTGACCCACAACATCTACGAAGCGCGTATGCTAACCGAAGCCGCTCGTAAGTATAAGATAGTATCCCAAATGGGCAATCAAGGCGCATCCAATCCTGGTCAAGTACAGATGAAGGAATGGTTTGATGCTGGACGAATCGGGACAGCACACACTGTACACGTTTGGACGAATCGACCAGTTTGGCCACAAGGCATTCCTGCCCCAGAAGAAGGCATGGAAAAACCGAATCAGATCAGCGAAAAGGATTGGGATTTGTTCATAGGTCCTGCTGATATGGTCGACTACCACCCATTGTATCACCCGTTCAAATGGCGCGGTTGGTGGAACTTTGGAACAGGTGCGTTGGGCGATATGGGTTGTCACATTATTGATCCGCCGTTCCGCGTATTGGAATTAGGCTATCCGACTGAGGTAGAATGTAGCGTTGGGCAGATATTTATTCGCGACTGGACACCAGAGTATGTACCAGAAGGGTGTCCACCATCTTCGCGCGTTCAGTTGAAGTTTGAAGCATCAGAGAAAAATCCAAGTCCCATCACGATGATGTGGTCAGATGGGGGCATTCGTCCATTTTATCCTGAATTGATTCCACCTTCCGATCCGTTGACAGGACAAGGCAATGATAATGGGGCTATTATTATTGGCGATAAAGGATTGATGACTTGTGGCGTCTACGGCTTGAAGCCAGTCTTGTACACCAATGAAGGTGAGAAAATTGAAATGGATGAAAAATACAGCACCGACAATCCGAACGAGAAGCTCCCAGAATATGGACATCAAGTGTCTTGGACGGATGCGATCAAAGCAGGATTTGGTAGCGACGAACATAAAGCGCTGACTTCTTCTTTTGACTATGCTGGACCACTGACCGAAACTGTTTTGATGGGGAATTTAGCGATTCGTAGCTATCAAACGGCTTCTGGTATGGATAAGCGTGACCGCAAGCAATTCGACGGACGTAAGAAGTTGCTATGGGACGGTAAGAACATGAAAATTACGAACTACGAGCCTGCGAATGCGTTTGTGAAACGTGACTATCGTAAAGGTTGGGAGATATAGAATAGAAAAATTGGGGGAGAAAAGCAGTTTTCACAAAACCATTTTCTCCTTCAATCTATTCTGATCTAAAAGATTGGCTAACGATATTTTGTCCCATAGGATAGTCAATGTATACTATTTCGTAGAGATTATATATTGGTAGCTATGTGGTCAATATCGTCTTTCATCCCATCGGGAGGATACCTAAATTACTATTATTACTAAGAAAAATTGTTTCTGACTCTTAAAAAAAAGGGCAGCAGCTAAGTAGTTATCCGCTGAAAAGCTTATAGCCAATAGCCAACTGCTAAAAGCCTAACAATCACCTATGGATCCTTTAATACTCGTCATTTTTGGCGCATCAGGCGACTTAGCCGAGCGCAAACTTATTCCAGCCGTCTACGAATTGTACAAAGAAAAACTAATGCCTGACTGCTTCGCGGTTTTGGGCGTTAGTCGTACAGACTATTCGGATGAGGAGTTTCGGGAGAAGATATTTCATGAAAGTGAATTTATTCAGCATAAAGAGGAGGACAAAGATCATGCGACTGCCTTCGCCCAAAACTTATACTACTTACCCATACAGACTTCTGAAAAAGAAGAATATGCGAAAGTAAAAGATCGCTTATTGGAGATAGACGATCAATGTAGTACCTCTGGCAACTATATGTTCTATTTGTCTACGCCGCCTTTTCTTTATGAAATCATACCAGAATATTTGGCAGCGCAAGGACTGAATGAGCAGGAAAATGGCTGGAAACGCTTAGTGATTGAAAAGCCATTCGGAAAAGATGAAAAGTCAGCAAAAGCGTTGAATAAAGAACTGCTTCAATATTTCGATGAAGATCATATTTATCGAATTGACCATTATTTAGGGAAAGAGACGGTTCAAAATTTATTAGTCACTCGCTTCGCCAATGGTATTTTTGAGCCGTTGTGGAATCGAAACTACATCGAACGGGTCGAGATTACGGCTGCTGAAAAAGTAGGAGTGAAAGGAAGAGCGGGTTACTACGACAAATACGGTGCGCTGCGTGATATGGTACAAAATCACTTACTGCAAGTGGCTGCGCATGTTGCGATGGAAGCGCCCAATTCTTCGGATGCGTCTGCGATTCGTATGGAAAAGGTAAAGATGTTTCAGGCGATTCGACCTATTAAAAAAGAGGAGGTTGAAGAGCATGTGATACGAGGACAATATATCGCTTCTACAATCGATGGAGAACAAATAGAAGGCTATCGAGAGCACGAAGATGTGCCGGATGATAGCAAGACGGATACATACGTCGCTTTGCGCTTTTTCGTTGACAATTGGCGGTGGGCAGGTGTGCCGTTTTACATTCGTACAGGGAAGTATTTACCCACAAAAGTGACAGAAGTCGTCATTACCTTCAAGTCGCCACCGCATCATCTTTTTCAGCGCGAGAAAGAGTTTAAAGATTTGAAAAATCAGCTGATTATGCGCATTCAGCCGAATGAGGGGATTGCGCTACAGTTTGGGATGAAGATACCAGGTCAGGGCTTCAAAGTGAAAGATGTCGATATGGAATTTTATTATTCTGAACTGATTGATGCACACGTTCCAGAAGCTTACGAACGCTTGCTATTGGACTGCATGAAAGGAGACGCTACGCTTTACGCACATGGCGAGTCAGTAGAAGCAGCATGGCGATTCGTTGACCCGATCATCGAAGCTTGGGAAGAAGACAATGACATCAAAGTACACGGCTATCCAGCAGGAACTTGGGGACCAGACGTAGCCGATGATTTAATTGAAGGCACAGATGACACTTGGCACAACCCGTATAAGAATCTGACGATTAATGATGACTATTGTGTGCTTTAAATATGGATTATGGTTTATGAATCATGATCTATAATTCATGACTCATAATCCATATTTTCACGACTTAACAAAGCTTTGCACGATTTCGCCTTCACTGTGTGTAATGTGTACAAAATAAACACCGCTGGCGTAGCGAGACACGTCGAAGTTTTCAACTTGTGTTTTAAAGCAGCAGGGAGCAACAGCGCGTTCTTCCATCAGACGACCAATGCTATCGAAAATGCGAAGTTGGAAAACAGTGACATCTGAAGTAGCATAGCTAACTTGCAGTTCATCACCTACTGGATTTGGCGCGATATTAGCCAATTCAAATCCTTCAACGACTGGTTTATTTGGATTGATAATTTGCTCCAACTGAAAAATAGCATCTAACATATTCAATCGTCCACCCGTCCCAACGATGCCTTCCAAAGAGGGTAGGGGTTCGGCACTTTCCAAAATCGCTTGCCGAACAATACGCGCTGCTCGTGGCGGATCGCTCAAGGCTAACATAGCGAGTTCTTCTGATTCTAAACTATACAATAAGGCAATCGCACCGGCAACGTGTGGTGCAGCAGATGAATTAGCATTAAACGTAGAAGTATAACTTTTGTCGCCTTCAATAGTCGTAATGCCCCAGCCTGGCGCACCAATGTCTAATCCAATTTTTCCCGTCGCTGAACCTGTCCAACGTACATCATTTTCTTCTGTGGCGACTACTGAAATGATGTAATCGCTAGGACAAGTACTTGGAATATCCCCAGTTTCGTCTGTATTTAAAGGGGTATTATCACCTGAAACAGCAATAAGTACACCTACTTCGCCCATCAAATTATGCGCTTGATTCCAAGGATCGTTAGCAGGACATAACTGTGGACTATTCAAGCCAAATGATCCATTTAGGGCTACGATGAAAGCACCTTCCGCTCCACCACTTTCGTTGTACCGACGACGCATCTCTACGATATAGTCATAAGCAGAAAATATCTCTGAAATTGAGCGATCATAGGTTAACGGCATCATCTGTACATCCCAATTCATACCCGCAATACCAATACGATTATCACCCTTTGCACCGATGATACCTGCTACTGAAGTCCCATGATTGCCAGCTCGCAGTTCTGGACTGTTGTCACCAAAATTCCAGCCATTCACATCATCCACATACCCATTATTATCATCATCAATTCCATTTCCAGCAATCTCATCTCTATTTTGCCAAATATTATCGACGATGTCTTCATGTGTGGTCGAAAAATCAGCATCAATCACTGCCACCACAATATCATCTCCTTTTGCCGTCTGTCCACCAGTTGTAATATTCCAAACTTCTGGCATCCCGATACGCTCCATCGACCACTGTTCGCCATATCGGCGATCGTTGGGAATGACCCGATTACGTAGTTCTATCACTTCGTTTCGCATGACATGGGCTACCATTGGATGTTGTTCTAACTGCTGAAGATCAATCACTTCTTTTTCGGTGAAGCTGAACAGATGTAAGTTCAAATCACGCATCAACGTCTTCTCGAATTGGAGTTGTGAAACGCTTTTTTCAAATGTTTCAGGAGAAAATCCACCTTGTAATTGAATGATGAGTTCACGGTCAGGTATGGCTTGTAGTGTGCCGACGATAAAGAGAAATACGAAAAGGAGATTGTTCTTTTTCATGGAATATAAGTTGGATATTAAACAACAGGATCGAACTACGAAATGAGTGGTTAGCACAGTTAAATGTCTACTGTCTAACATCTAACGCCTGCCTGTCGCAAACGAAAGTCAGACAGGTCTAACGTCTTCTTAAAAACGATTCGACACGCTTCCCTCCGTCACCACAGCAATTTTATTGTTGCTACTCAATGCTAAACGTGTAATGTTTCGAATACCATAGTACTTCAAGTCAGCGATTTCTTGCCAGCCTTTGTCATTGTCGTACGAAGGATGAAATTTGAATAATTTGCTGCCATTGCCCATGATAAATGTACCATCATCTAACACCAAAAAGTCCTCACTGCCGGGTAAAGTTTGCGCAACAATTTCGCCTTTCGCATATTCATCGTACGCGTTAATTTGTTTGATGTACCAAGTTCGTGGCGAGACTTTATGAACAAACAACAAGTTGCCAGTACGCGGCATCGTCTTAAAGCAACGTCCAATATTAGACACTACATCACGCGTCTGATCGGTGGAGACATCGGCGATAGCTAGCTTATTCGTGTTTTGACCCACTAAAAACAAAGCGACACGACGGCTATTGATCCAATGATGGTAGCCAATGTTGTCAATGTATTTGAAGACTGGTTTGCCATTGTCTAGACGATCCGTTGGAAATTGCCAAAGCCGTTGATTGCCATTTTCTTCTACCCGAACTGCCGAAAAGCTGAACAGATCAGGCATCAAAGTTGGCGAAAATTCAGACTCTGCAGTTTCTGTGACTTGCGACTTTGTTTTGCGCCGTAAATTGAGCAGGTAGATGTCGGTTTGATCTTGATTGGGGTAGCGCGTGGCGATGAACAGCTCATCGTCATTCACAAACATCGGCTGATTGTTGTAGCCTGTTGGATTGAAATAGGTCAGATAGGTCGGATTATCCAATGCAAATTCTCGCTCGCTTTTACGCTCCATATCAAATAGATAAATATTCGATTCTAAGTCTTGCGCAACGCTAGTTGATAGATAAAATGCACAGAAAAAAAGTAGTAGACAACGCATAGTTGGATTGTTTTTTAGTCAGTTTCGCTAACTCAACGCCAAAAATACATCAGAATTTTCTAACAAACACAAAATGATCGAATCCAGATGGTGAAGTCAGCCATTCACGCCTAAATGACCTCAAAATAACGCGCCAATTCCCAACTGCCCACCTGCTGCTCATATTGTCGCCATTCCCACTCCCGCGTCCGTACAAAATGATCGATAAAAGCTGAACCAAACAGTTCCGACGCAATGGGAGAGTTTTTCATAGCTTGCGTGGCTGTTTGTAAATTGCTGGATAAGGGCATATTCTTCGCCTCATACGCATTGCCAGTCGTAGCAGCCACATCCAATGATAGTTGATGTCGAATACCATACAAACCAGATGCCAGTGCCGCACTCATTGCTAGATAAGGGTTGGCGTCCGAGCCAGGTACGCGTGTTTCTAAACGACTACTAGATGCACCGCCAAGGATGACTCGCAAAGCTGTTGTTCGATTGTCTATTCCCCA
>CAYLPW010000209.1:6390-8892 GCA_964385665.1 uncultured Saprospiraceae bacterium | reverse complement strand
ATGGCTTGTAATACATAGTTGAGACGTTGAAGATCGTAAAAATCAGGTAGTTGATGGAATAGAACTACTTTTTCGATAGCTGTATGCTCACATTTTTAGTTCCTCTTACTTATATCCAATAACTAGCATGAAGAATTTTAATTATTTAAGTAATTGGTAATCAATTAGATAGAATAATGGTTTGTGAGTTTTTTAAAATGTCACCTGATAAATGAAAACGGTGTCGTCTAGGAAATAGTGACGATGTAATACGGCATCTGTTCACTACCTTTTTCACTGCTTTTTTATGATCACTTACCGCTAAACCGATTACATCAATTATCAACAACCACTTTTTTACAGCAAAACTCACCAACTATGTTCGACACCATTACTTTTTATAGCCAAGTTCAGCTACATAGATGGGCAACCGTCTTGTGCTGTTTTCTGCTTTTCATCAGTGTGACAAATGCTCAGGATTTTCTGAAAGTCTATGGCGATGACAACTATAATGCTGCTTACCGTGTAAAGCATTTCAATGGAGCAGTCTACACCATTGGTATTCAAGGAAGCGACGACAACAGGCAGTCTATCTTCACTAAATACGATTACTCAGGCAATCAGATTTGGCAATTGGTACTACAACCTGGTACTGCACTAAATAACTTCACCTCAAATGGGGAAGGTCAGTTTATGCTGGTCGGACGAACATTGCCTTCTCAAACATCCGTCAATAACAACTCTATCCTAGTCAGTTTGACAGACAACGGAGCGAACTACAGTGTGAGTTGTGTCCGCTACTATCAACAGGGCAATCGAGATAGGAGATTACTTGATCCATGCAACAGATGTAGTTAATGCGAGCACCTTAGATGAAATCTACTTATTGACTGCCGATGTAAATTGTAACATCACATCAAGATTGCGCTACGATCAGAATTCAGATGATCAGTTCGCGCAGCGGCTGATTCAAGAATCCTCCGGAGGATGGAGTATGCTAGGCAATAGTGGTAGTAATCTAGGGATTTACGTGACGACCAATCCAGATCTTTCTTTTAATGAAGCCTATGAAATGAATGGCTTCGGTAGCTATATTTATGATGGAGTAGCAGTAGGGAATAATAAAATCATCGTTGGGCGAACGGAAAATACAACTGGATTTATTAGTGAAGTCCGACCTGGCGGATCAATCCTTTGGAGCAGCCAAATCCCTGAAATTGATTTTCTATATCGTATTGAAGGTCCCTATCTAGTGAATACGTCTGCTGGTGATAAGAATGTGTTCTTTGCATTGGGAAGAGGAGTCGTTCAAAATATAGTGCGCACTGTCGTTTATCGCTTTGAAGCTAATGCGATAGGTGGAGTCGTTAGTCCTGCTACTTTGGTCTGGTCGAAACATTTGGAAAACAGTGAAACGAACTATAGTGCTGGTGACATTGACTTGTTTTCCACGAATGCGCCTGTACTACCGCGACCTACTTATCTAGCGTATGTCGATGGTCGATTAGACAGTCCCGTTGGCTTCGGCGATCATGATGTATTGGCGGGTATTCTTGATTTAGATCTGTCTTCTTGCATTACCAAGGATATAGATCATACTTTAGAAGACTATCCGTATACCCTCACGCCAAGACAAGTCGCTGTGACGGAACTTAATCCTCCACCTTCCATTGATTGGGATATCGCACAACCCTTCGACTATCAAATGAATGATCCTTGTGAAGGAGAACGGAACTGTGGCGAAGCGGTGGTGACTTGCTTTGCTGGCTTTGCGGTCAATAACAATCCCATCGAAGTGCGGCTATTCCTGGCGAATATTGGGCCGGAGCAAGCGGAACAAACATCTATCATCCCGCACCTTGGAACTACCAAAATTTAGGACTAGTATTCGGATTAGCCATTGATGGCAACGATAATATCTATACTTCAGCGACGACACTCTACGGTTGCTCATTCGTGAGTGGACAGTCGCCATTTGGTCCAGCAGGCGCAGCTGGTATTTATAAAATACGACCCGATGATGTGATCGAAAACATGATCACGACTGGACCTTATGTAGTGGGTGGTACACAAATTCCAAACAGCGGTTCAGGTCTAGGAAATGTATGCTACAACCCAACTCACAATCAACTTTTCGTCACCAACTTTGCCGATGGATTCATCTACCGAATTGATTTAGTGACCGAAACGATTATTGATCGCTTTGATCCATTCCCTGCTTTCAACGCCCCTTCTACAGGTCCTCCTTCTGGCTACTACGATGCCAATTTTATTGAATTGGATGGGCGTACTTGGGGCATTGTGGCTGATATTGCTTTCTCAGAAGCGGGCAGAATGTTACTAGCTGAGCGATCTATCCTAGGAGATTGTGGAGACGCGACTTATTTTGCTGGCAATCCCGCACACGAATCAAGAGCATTAGAATACGAACTACGCGATGATGATAATGACACGGTTTTTGAGTGGGAACTAACACCTGAGCATGGTGGATTGCCCCTTTGGAACACCAACCTCAAATTTCAA
>CAYLPW010000209.1:5709-6298 GCA_964385665.1 uncultured Saprospiraceae bacterium | reverse complement strand
TGATGAAATGGCGTGGATGACGGGCGACTATATGCGAGATGTCAACAACTTTTTTGTGTATGGTTTGCAAGGAACACCTGCTTCTGGTGGTGATGTGACGGATAGCTATCTCATTGATTATGATGGTATTAGTACGACTGGCAACAAGTTGCTGCAAGGTGATGTGGAGCTATTCAAATGTGGTTGCTATGAATCGAATTTTGATTGTGACGACTTGATGGTGATGGTTGAACCTTCTCCCACATCTCCAAACGATCAAGATGTCTGCTGCTACGATGTGGACATTAAAAACAATATTGGTGCTGCTATTACTAAACTAGAAATGCAACTATTGACGCCTGGATGGATTTTGTCGAGTAGCACCTTAGTTGATCCATCGCTCGTTATTGATGGTGCGCCTAGCGGTACAAATGTTTGTATCCGAGGTAATGGCAATACGCCAATTCCATCAGGTACACTCAACAGCGCGATTCGCTTTTGCCTAGATACTGTGCCTGCTGCCAGTCATCCGCTGACGCAGACGATTGTCTTCAACTGGTACGAAAATATAGGTGACGACTGTGAAGTAATTGCTTGTTCAGATACGATT
>CAYLPW010000209.1:3056-5699 GCA_964385665.1 uncultured Saprospiraceae bacterium | reverse complement strand
AAATCCTTACGAGTACATTTACTGTTTTAGAGTGGTCAATAATGCACCTTATCCTGTTAGTAATGTGCTGTTGAGTGGCTTGCCAGCAGGGTATGAATTTAGTTTTAATACCAATCCAGGCGTAGGTACACCGAGTCTATCCCTTTTATTGATTCCCAACCCTGTTCTACCTAGCGACACATCTGCCAAAATGTTTGTCAAAATAATTACCGCCAATCCAATTCTGTCACCTACGGATGTCTGTTTTGATGTGGGGTTATTAAGTGCTGACTTTAGAGACTGTTGCCACAAAGCTGATCCTGTTTGTGTCACGCTAGAGCCGTGTTGCGATTCTTGTGAAGACAAGTCGATAGTGGTAGATGATTTGATGAGTCAAGACGGTTCTTGCTGTAAGAAAATCGATATTCAAAACGACTGTTACGAAGTCTTTACGAAGGTGAATACACAAATTTTAACACCTGGCGTACAATTTGGCTATCACGCCGTCGGTGGACCAGATGCTGCGAACTGGAATGCGACGAATACAACGCCAACTAGCATTGACTGGGAACACAACTCAGGACTCATTCCACAAGGTCTGTCTAATGACGTTATTCAATTCTGTTTGGACAATATCACTACTACAACACCAGCTCCACAACAGATTCTATTGACTTGGTACGGCATCGTCAATGGGCAAGAAGTCATTCTTTGCGAAGAAATCATTGAGGTGGAATGTGAAGCTGAAAATGATTGTCTGGTCATCACCGACCAGCATATTGAATGCGATACGATCAATGAAAAATACATTTACACCTTTACCGCGACGAATGTTTCTTCCATTCCATTTAGTGCCACCAACTTAATTTTGGATGTTTGCGAACCGACAGGTATCAGCATCACACCAAGTGGCGGCTTCTTTACCTTATCGCCACCATTAGCTACAGGACAGTCACAGACAATTACTACTTGCATAGAAGATGCTGGCGGTACATTCCCGATTTCGGCGAGTGAGTTAGTGTTCAAATATCGTCTAGCGTACTTCAACAATGGCAGTGCGGACACTTGTTGCTTTGAAAATATTTTAGATACGATTCCGCTACCGTATTGTGGAGGTCCTTGTCCACCAGATGATGTTGTTATTGGGGATGTTCCGATTGGGCAACAAGTCTATAAAACGGCAGGTCGTCTTACATCGGATGCCATTATCGCACCAAATTCAGACATTCAATTCTTAGCTGGTAATCAGGTCAGACTAGTACCAGGTTTTCATGCACAAGCGGGGAGTCAGTTTATTGCTCGAATTGAGGATTGCTGTGATGGCGATGTGGTCATAAACGGTGATTTTGCGATGGGCAATACAGGTTTCATGACTGATTTACCAGAACGCTGCTTCTGTTCTGCTGGTTCTTTCTGTGTCGATGACAATGCGAGAGACAAATGTACCGTAGCTTCTTGGGGTTCGATCACCTCACCTTCCAACGACAACTACTTGATCGTAGATGCCACTGGAACTCCTTTCCAAGTTTGGGGGCAGACTGTGAATGTGTATGCTGGAGAAACCTACGCTTTCCTATTCGATTTGTATGCGAATATATCAGGCACTGGTTCGCCTAGTCTGGAACTGCGCGTCGATGGAACACCCATCGCAACAGGGTTGACGGGTACGATCAATACTTGGACGACGCTTGGCACGAACTGGACAGCGACGCTGACAGGTGCAGTGACGATTGAAATTATACAAGTCGGCGGTACAGGAACTGGTGATTATGGGATTGATAGCATTCGATTTGATTGTGACGATCCATCATCAAGCAGCACTGGACTACAACAACGTATAGTGGAAACAAGAAGCGAAGTCGGACAGCCGAATATTAAGAACTATCCGAATCCGTTCACGAACAGTACGACGATTGAAGTAGAACTCGCCACTGCTCAACAAGGAACATTGACGGTCTTTGACATCAGTGGAAAAGTCGTTCGAGAGTGGCAACAAACCTTCGACGCTGGTAAAACGATGTTAGAATTCCGCGCCGAGCAGTTAGAAGCAGGTGTCTACTTCTATCGTTTGCAAACGGAGGCAACTGTTATCAGTAAATCGATGGTATTAATGAGAAATTGATCACTTCCTATTTTCATAGATTAATCTAGTTTTTAGGCGACTGCCAGAGGTGACTTTGGCAGTCGCTATTTTACTAGAGTCGCTGTTTAAATTAGTATTTCCTTATATTTCAGATAAAATTGAATTCAAAACCTGAGCAACATGTCAATATTTCATCACTTATTAATCGTCTTTTCTTTCTTCACTTTTGGACTATCTACCCTAAATGCCCAAGTCACGATTACGCCAACTAGCATCGGCATTCTCAAATCAGCTAGCACGACATTCGATGTAGCTGGCGATGCTCGCCTCAATGATAATTTGTTACTTCTGAGAGGAGGAACAGACGCTAATCACGCACTAGGCTGGTTCAATAATTATGGCGGTTTTGAACTGGACGGTCCAGTACTTCATGGGTTCGAAGATGGTGCATTAGGGACGAATCAATTTGGAACAAGACGACTGATTTTGCAGTGGCAACACGATGGAAGAGTCTTTATTCCAGGTGGCAACACGCGGAATAGATTGCAAGTAGGAGGTGGGCTTAGTAAAGTAAGTATTGG
>CAYLPW010000209.1:0-3046 GCA_964385665.1 uncultured Saprospiraceae bacterium | reverse complement strand
TATTGGATCAGCGGAAGGTGGTGATTTGAATTTCGGAAATGGATACCTTGGATTCAACGCCTCCCGAAGTGGGAATAGCTGGACATTCGATACCGACGGTGCTAATAACGGAGGTGCAGTCATCTACTCAAATGTGGATGGCAACCTCTATTTTGCTAATACCAGTAGCACAGGTAATATACTTCAGACACTTACAAATATTGAGCTTGTCAATGCTATTAAAATGACTATTAAATCGGACGGTCGAATAGGGATCGGAACTGATAATACACCGCTTACACTCGGTACACACGACCTTGCTGACTACAAGCTGTACGTCTGTGGAGGTATTCTTGCAAACGAATGGCTTGTCCCAAATGTGACTTGGTGCGATTATGTTTTTGAGGACGACTATTCGTTACGCTCTTTACCTGAAGTCGAGGCACACATTGAAGAACATGGTCATCTACACGATACACCTTCTGCCGAGGAAGTGGAAACAAATGGTTTGGAAGTAGCCCATATGACGATCAATCAACAAGAGAAAATTGAAGAACTGTTTCTACACATGATCGAGATGGACAAGCGAGTACAAGTATTAGAAGAAAGAAATAATCAATTGGAGCAAGAGAATGCAAAGTTGAAAGCGACTTTGACATTAGATGAATTGACCCCTCAAAAATAATAGCACCATGCAACGAGTTGCTTCCTTAATACTGTTCTATTCACTCACAGTGCTATCGACCATTGACGCACAAGACTATTGCCAAGTTCAGGGGACAAATACATCTGGCGTCGTCATCAATACTATTCGCTTCATTACTCCTCAAAATCCGACGATCCAGCTAGGCGATAATGATTATTCACAAAGCCTAGAAGATAGTGTGACCATTTTTCCAGTTCAGGCGGAAATACTGTTGGAATCAAGTATGGGTATGCTACCCAGTAATGGCATAACAGATAGCGTCTATTGGCGCATTTATTTAGATGAAGGAGCAGATGGACAGTTTGATCAGAGTGACATCATTTATCAATCGCAAAAAGTGCCAACTGGCACGCATATCGCCAATCCAATACTTCCAGACTATGATTTTTCCTATGGAACAACGCGCCGTATCCGGGTCGAACTCGTCGCTGATCTTAATTTATTTGGGGCTTGTTCTACTCAAAATTTTCCAACAGATGCGGTCTATAGCAGTGCAGATTTTACGGCATTTTCGACGGGTGGCAAACTAGTTGTCAAGAATGGTAGCAAAGGCAAGAAAACCATTATTGGAGATTGCTTCAACTGTTTACCGTTAAACGATACCCTTGTTTTTTATCTAGAAGATGAGTTGGGATTAGGAGCATGTGCTATTGAGGTTGATTCTATTTTTATCCGTGATGGAAGTGGTACAAAGTATGGCTTTGCCTATGGCACAGATGCTAACTTGTGTGAAATAGAAATCTATGACGCTTCGGGAGCACTCAAAAGTTCTAGTACGACTATCGCTCCTTTTGACTTTGCACCAGGCGATTATGCTAGAATTATTGTGGTCTATAACTTATATGGCAAAACACTTTTCCCGAGTGGAGAAAAGGGTTTCATTTTCGTGAGTTATACTTTGGAAGACTGTGGAATAGCTCGAACGACTTCTAGTAGGGTACTCGCTCCTGTACCAGAGTTGGGTGATTTCAGTATTTGTATTGGTTGTTATCCAGATACGTGTGTAATATATGATGCACATGCGAGTACGCCAGTAGGTGTGCAAGCACAATTGCCTTTCTACACTGGATCAGTTAAGAGTATTGTGGCTAAGGACGATGTACTCACGAATACTGGAGACTCTACTATTTTTAAAGTCGATGAAACTGGCTTTATTAAAGTAGCTAGAGGTGTTAAAGTAGAGGCAAATAGCTTCTTCTGGGCGTATAAAGGAGAGCCTTGTTTGATACCTGATGGTCAACCTATCGGTATCAGTTTAGTCGATAATATAATCGAAGAAAGAACTACTGCGCCAATAACAGAATTGCTGCTATATCCTAATCCATTTGAGTCACAGTTGACGATTGCTTTTTCTTCTACCTCAAAAGAAACTAATATCGTACGAGTAATGGATGTATTAGGTCGAGAAATCTATTCCAGAATAACTAATGCAAAGCAACTCGTATTAGCTACGGACGACTGGGAAAAGGGGCTTTACTTTATTCAAGTTAAAAGAGGAAGAGAAATGTATACGCGTACAGTGATTAAACAGTAAAGAGGTCGATCAGAATCACGGTGAACACCTATTGTCGAACAGCGGACATTTTTTGTCTAACTTTGAGGAGACAAAACCAAACGAATGATTCGCCTTTGCTACCTGACTATCTTTTTATTGTACCTACTCACTCCTAGCAGTGCACAGCGAGTGGAAGCTCTTGAGGCACAGATTGAGGAAGCAGAAGAAGAGGGCAACTACCAAAAATCCATTGAACTGTATAGAACTTTACACGAAGCCTATGCAGCAAAACAGGAATGGGCGAATGCAGCAGAACAATATCTGAATATCGGTTATCTCTATTTTTTTCAATTTGAAGAATTTCGACAGCTCGAAAACTACAGCGATAGTGCATTTGCATTTGTACAACGAAAAGAAGTTTCCCCGAATGATTATATCTATTCGTTGATCTGGAACTACTACGGCTACTACTATAACCACATTGGAGATACCGAAAATGCCATTGAAGCTTTCCAACAGGATTTAGCAATTTCTACTTATTTGGCAGAACACGATACAGCATTTGATCGAAAAGAGTTAGGAGAAGCATTCCTGAATATAGGTGCGCTGTATAGCCAATTGGGGGACTACAATCAGGCGATGGACTACTACCAAAAAGCGATTGTAGAATTTGAGCCAACTAATCACCGAGTGGCTGATACCTATAACAATATTGCTTATGATTTTCAACTGAAAAAGAAGTTTGTAAGCAGCAAAGATTTAGCTTAATCGAAGTTTAACAGTAAATCGAGATTCTTTAAGACGAATCTCGAATGTTGTACTGTATGAAGTACAGTCGGGCTTCGATTTAACGATATCCTCTGTCA
>CAYLPW010000208.1:0-8900 GCA_964385665.1 uncultured Saprospiraceae bacterium | reverse complement strand
AATCAACTTATACCGCTGAAACGTCATATCATTGATCTGGTCATTCGTAGCGTAAGCAAAAGCTTGCACTTGAATCTCCATACGAATAGGATCACCCTGCGATTCTGCATGGATATTACCATTGTCGTTATAGACCCAAAAGATCATTTCATCTGGATACTGTGGTTCAACACAGCCTCGAATTTCGATAATTGGATAGTCACCTTGCGTTGGATCATATTGCGTATCGCCATCCGCATCCCAAAAACCCGCTAATCCCTGATCGGTATTCGGTAATTCAAATCCATGAACGTCGAAGAAAAACGGGTTGCCACGTGCTGGCCAACCTCTCACATTTCGAGGAATACTACCTTCGGGGTAAGGACTACCGTCGTTGACGCTCGCGTCATAGTTGCGCAAATGCTCATCAATTTCCTCACCGGTCACTTTGAAAAAACGATCCCATACCTGACAGGTCTCTTGATCGGTCGTCCCTCGAATAGAGTTATCTTCCTCTCCATCTTCATTGATACCAGGATTAAGAGGACCAGGAAAGTAATCGAAGTCTCCACTACTACGTCCGTAGGTTTGAGCAGCTACTTTTAGATTACCAGCAGGATCAACACCTCCTAGCCATACCGCACCAGCGAAAATAGAAGATACTTCTTCTTGTCCTGCTGGCACTTTTGGCACGATGTATCGACCGTCGCTACCATCCCACCAAATGTCACCACCTGTTAAAAGACGCGCACGCACATTATTGATCGCTTGATCGATCTGTGTCGTCGCAGGAACACACCCCTCACGGAATTCTACCTGATTGGCACGATTGGTTCTTTTCTTATTAGGATTGTCGATGTAAGCCGCCGCTTGGGTACTTATCAACATTCCGAGGGCTATAAAGCACCAAATATTGATTATTTTATTCATTGTCATAATAGCTTTGCATGAGCATTCATCAGTTGATGTAATCGATAAATGCTAGAGTGGATAATTTAGGTCAAGGTGATTATATCGAGTTCAATAGTGAAAAGCCAGTTTTTCTATCGACAATGGTAAAAATAATAGTTAGTTCAATTATTTTCTCCATGTGGAAAGTCAAACTAGCATCACTTCATACTTGTACGATTAAAAGTTAAAGATCAATCCGCCAAATATTCTTCTAGGCAAAGAAAAATTGTCAGGATTCAACAATCGCCATTGATAAGAAGCTAAGAAGGAATTGACATCTCTAGTAGACGATTCGATACCTGCCAACTGATTCAAACCAATGGAAGAAGCTAGATAACCATCATCCGTTGGAGAACCTGTTGCTGAATATACATTGATGACATTTCTTCTGTCTAGTAAGTTAGAGATACGCACATAAGCATTCGCATTTAGTCCATTACCAATCTTGAATGACTTATCTATTCTCATGTTAATCGTATATCGCCATGGCAAACGAGCACCGTTCAACTCTCCCTTAAAGCCAGCTCCACTTCTTACCTGTGGGATTTGAGTCGCTGTATAAGGTCGACCTGAATTAGCGTTTGCTTGTATATTGACACCAAAATTAGATAGAATATCTACGCCACCTATTCTTGGTCCATTGTATTGACTGCCTGACTGATAGCGATAGTCGATGATACCAACTAAGGCATGACGCTCGTCAAAATTCAGTGGAATCAAGTTACGAATGTTACCACGAGAAGTCAATCCACGCTGCGAATCCGCATCAGAACCTGTCCCATCTGCAAACTGCAAAGTATAGTTGGCTTGGAAAGATAAATTACCTGTTCGACGCAAATCATAACCTACAATAAAGGCTTTTACGGTACCAAAATCTAAGTTATCGTAAGTCGTATATTGGTTCACGATAGGCACTGGGAAGAACGTTCGTCGTTGAATCATATCGCGCATCTCCCGATAGTAAGCCGATAGCTTCAAAGCAGAAGATTGAGATAGTTTTTGCTGGAAACCTACTTCGTAAGTAATGGTACGCTCTGGCTGCAAATTCGGATTGTTTCGAATACCTGTTCTATCCGTAAAGTAGAAATAGTCATAAGCAGTCGCAATCGTATTGGACTGAGGACGCTGTACTAAGATGTCATAGTTTGCAAAGAAATTCGCTTCTTCCGAAATCGGGAAAGAGAATGCTAAACGGGGCATCCAATTAATCTGTGGCTCATAATCGGTGAAAGAAACATTTGGGTCGAAGTCTCTACTTTTGATAAAGTTACCCACTTCGTTGACGCGCTCATCTACATATGCTGGGAAAACCAATCCGCCTGAAAAAATGTCAATTGGACTGTTTGCTGGATTTCCGTTCGGGAAGTACCATTGATCGCCTTCTCGATAAGCTTCTACTGCCGATCCACCGTCATTGGTATAGACCTTGAAGTCATCACCTATATTTCCTGGACGATCCAAATCTGTGTTCTGTGCATGGAAGTCAGAAGCACCTTGAATCTCATACAAAGAGTAGTTATCTTTCAACACTTTCGTGTTCGCATCGTATTGATCGACACGCAATCCAATTCGGAAGATAATATCTTTGAACGTAAACTTATCCTGAATGTAACCTGCCCAATAAATCGGGCGGTTTGGTGCAACAGGGAATGTTCGGATACCATTTTCGTCAGTAGCCGTGAAGAAGTCATCAAAGCTACCATTGAACTCATTTCCTAAATAGTCATAACCTGAATAATCCAAAATTGCTTGATCGTTCAACTCTCTAGCAGAAAACATATCTAAGCTCAATTGATCTGGAGACAACCCGTCTACATTCACATAATCACGTAGCCCGTCACCTGTCACTGCACGCACTCGACGGTAAAACTGATTCTCAGAACTTTCGTCTATAGTCAAGTCTAATAGTGCTGTTTCTCCAAAGTTAGGCACGTCGAATGTACCGATAGAATCAGCATCAGCAGCGATTCCTAATATATGCGAGTTGGCTTGTTGTCTAGCTACCTGCCATAAACTTCTTGGATTTGCAATGTAGGTTCTATCCGTACGCTGTTCGTACCAAACACCAAACTCAATGCTGTGACGACCTTTGTCCGAATTACCACCAGGTACTAGCTCAAAAGAACTATTTGCTATGAAGGTATATAGGTCATTGTCGATTTGGCGATACTGATTGAATACCCAACCTACATTGGTCTGATAACCACCGAATGTACTGTTGAACTGATTGGAAATGAATCCATTCTGTGCAAAAAAGTTTGCTAAACTCACGCCACCATTATTGCCGCCTGCTCCCGGGAAAGAAAGCAAATAGTTAGGAATCTGCGCATTCAGTGGATTGTCGGGACCACTTTCTAATTCTAGTTCATTGTTGTAGTTCGCCAAAACTGGATTTCTGTCGCCTGGCGTATAACCTCGTAGCACTTGACGGTAATCCGTATGCGTCAATGACTGGGTTACAGGGTCAAGCTCGAAAGTGGGAATCCACTCAAAATCAAAGTTACCCACATAGCCATAATCGAAGAAATTATCGCCATGGCGAGAGTCACTTCTATCGTTTTGGTCGACCTCATAGCCAAATTGCAAGGTATAAGAGGCATTTTGAATAGACGACGTTTCCCCTTCTTCAGGCGCACCACTCAAACGGTGGCGCAAACGAATATTTCCACGAATTGTCTGATCGACTACCGATGGATTGTTGTGGGCGTTAAAAACACTCCAACGTCCTGTCGTGATGGTAGAAGCCGCATCTGCATAGCCAAAGGTAGGCGTAAAGAAGTCTTCCTGCCAATTGTAAGAACCCGTAAAACTAATATCAATCGCTTTGGTCAGCCGCGCATCAATCTTCGCTAATAAATCATAACGTGTGTTGTCTTCAAATGGGCGAGCAGAAAGTGTATTGACCTCATCATTATCAACAAATTCAGCGGCTATAAAGGGAGAAACCGTTCCGTTTGCGTTGGATCGAAAAGTAATTGGATTCGCTTCTAGTTCAGCTAAAGTAGCATCGCTTACTCGGTACACATCCAAAGCTGGAGGATCATCATCCAACTGATAGGTATAGCGACCTGATAGACGAATACCAACTAAAGATTCGCCTGTACTTTTACGCTTCAATAGAGGTCCACTCGCATTAAAACCAATCAAGCGGTTGTCAAAAGCGTCAAAAAACTCGGACGTTTCCATTTCTACACCACCGCTCCATTTTGCAGAAGGACCTTTTGTCGTGATGGAAATGATAGCACCTGTCGCATCTCCATATTGAGCGCCTACACCACCTGTAATGATTTGTAGCTGATCAATCTCTGACTCTGGAATTAATGCACCGGATACCCGAATTCCATCTACGTAATAATCAGTAGAGTTGGGACGCGAACCACGCGCGGCGATTTCCTCTCCTTCATCAGAAGAAGACAAACCTGCAGTGGTAGCTGCTAGAGCATTAATGTTTCGAGTAGGTAAATTCCGAATTTGTTCAGAAGTAATCGTTTGTCCCTGAGTGGTATTGTCTTGTTCCACTAAAGGAACTCGATAACCCACCACTTCAATACCACCTTCTACTGCCAAAATACCTTCTTGCAGTTCGATGTTAAGCACATTGGACTTTCCAGCCAAAGCGATCACATCTTCCTGTCGTTGTGTGGTGTAACCAGTATAGGAAATTTCTATGTTGTACGTACCAGGATCGATAGGATTGACACTGTAGTTTCCATCCAAATCGGTTGTCGTACCGCCAATGTTGTTTCCATTCTTTAAGATCAAAATATTGGCATAAATCAAGGGTTCGCCAGTGTCGGCGTCCGTCACTTTTCCTTGTAGTGAAGTCTGCGCTTGCAAACTCGCTCCTATGAAGGTGAAAGCGATCAGTAATCGTAAATGTCGCATCATACTAAGTGAATATTTAACATGGGCGTTAAGTGCCCTAAAGAAATCTTGTAAAAATTGGATAGCTAATTAGGAGAAGTAAAAGATAATCAACCTCCTGCTATGTTTCTAAATAGAACGACCGAACCATAGCATTCGCTTCTTATTGTTCTCAGATGGCAGTCTGAAAAAGCGCGTAATGTTACTAAAAATATAGCGGTTGGCAAAGGTAAATTTGTCATAAATAGGGTTGCAGTGCTATAAATCAGGTGTTTAGACACAAAGCACGTACAATCATCATCGGATTACAAGAATGAATACATAGAAAACGATCATTTAATAAAAAATGCGGTTTTAGAGTTAAATAATAAACGATGAACAATAAACCCACCACTTTCTTTCGATTTGGACTTATTGCAAAAGGGGTAGTCTATTTTATGATAGGTGTTTTTGCCATCATGACTGCCACTAACTATGGATCACAAGAAGCAAGCAGCAAAAGTGTACTCAAGTTTATAGAAGATCAGCCGTTTGGTAATGTACTATTGGTTCTCATTGGTATCGGATTAGCTGGCTATGCAGCTATGCGTTGGTATAGTGTGATCAATGGAACAGAGGGACAAAATACCTCAAAAGAAGATCAGGCAAAGGATGCTGGTAAACGCGTTGGGTATGCTGCCTCTGCTGTTACTCATTCTGCATTAACCGTTTATACCTTCTCACTGGTCATCAGTAGTTTAGGAAGCTCAGGAGGAGGAACATCTCGTCAAGAATTGATAGGGAAACTGTTAGATCAATCTTGGGGGCAGTGGGTAGTTGGTGCTATTGCGATTGGCTTGTTTATAGCAGCGGCTTATCAGATTTATAAAGGTTTGTCTGGAAAATTTATGGACGATGTGAGTGGTCTAGGAGGGAAGAAGCGAGAGGCTTACGAAAAGGCTGGCAGAATTGGTCTGCCTTCCAGAGGCGTTATCTTTGGTGTCATCGCTTATTTCCTATTTCGAGCAGCATTGCAAGGAAGCTCAACTGGCAAAGCAGGGTCGGATAGCGCATTGACATTTTTACAGAATCAAGCAATCTGGTTAGCAATCGTAGTAGCGGTAGGACTTGCTGCCTATGGTGTTTTCATGATTATCAAAGCGAAGTATAAAGCCTTCTAGCTGTTTCAGCTAAATAGCTGATTGATTAACGAACTGACAGAAACGCGAAAGGAGAATAAAACTTAGTCTTATTCTCCTTTCAGCTATACTTTTTCTTCTAGAATAAACTAGACATCCACATTCGCATATTTCGCATTATTCTCAATAAACGCTCGGCGCGGGGGTACTTCATCACCCATCAACATCGAAAACACGCGATCTGCTTCTACAGAGTCTTCTACTGTCACGCGTCTCAAAATACGCTCTTGCGGATCCATAGTCGTTTCCCATAACTGGTCAGCATTCATCTCTCCTAATCCCTTATAGCGTTGCACTTTTACAGAATTATCTTTCTGCCCTTTTGAGTACGCAGTTACAGCCTCCATACGTTCTTCCTCACTCCAACAGTAACGAAATTGCTTGCCTTTCTTCACTAAGTATAACGGAGGTTGTGCAATATAAATGTATCCGTTTTCGATCAATGGACGCATGAATCGGAAGAAGAAAGTCAAGATCAAAGTCACAATGTGGCTACCATCAACGTCCGCGTCACACATAATAACAATTTTGTGATAGCGCAACTTCTCGATGTTGAGCTTTCTGCCACCACCCATGTCGTCATCCTCGTCGACTTCTTCACCAGGTTCTATCTCTACTATGCTGACACCTAGTGCCGTAAAGATATTCTTGATCTCTTCGTTCTCGTAAATTTTATGCTCCATCGCTTTCTCCACGTTCAAAATCTTACCTCTCAACGGCAAAATCGCTTGAAAATGTCGATCACGTCCTTGCTTTGCAGTCCCACCTGCAGAGTCTCCCTCTACTAAGAAGATTTCAGATTCGCCAGGGTCTTTAGATGAGCAGTCTGCCAACTTTCCAGGTAGTCCTCCACCAGTTAAAGGTGTTTTGCGCTGCACCATTTCTCGCGCCTTTCGAGCAGCGTGTCGTGCGGTAGCTGCCAAAATCACCTTTTCGATGATCTTCTTGGCTTGCTTTTTATTTTCTTCTAAGAATATCTTCAACGCTTTACCGACTGCACGAGATACGATACCTGTAACTTCGGCATTACCGAGTTCTCCTTTCGTCTGCCCCTTAAATTGTGGTTCAGGTACTTTCACCGATACGACTGCCGTCAATCCTTCTCGAAAATCTTCTCCAGAAATAGTGAACTTCAATTTCTTGAAAAAATCGTTGTCTTTTCCGTAAGCCGTAAATTCCCGATTGACTGCTCGACGAAAACCGTTGACATGTGTACCGCCTTCTCGTGTATTGATATTATTGACAAACGAGTAGATGTTCTCCTTGTAGCCAGTATTGTACTGCATCGCTACTTCTACTTCTACGTTGTCTTCACTACCAGTCACATAGATTGGCTCGTCAATTAGTTTTGTACGCGCTTCATCCAAAAATTGGACAAACTCTTTCAATCCACCTTCCGAGTAAAAGTCTTCATGCTTGAAGCCTCCATTCTCAGGGACACGCTCATCCGTCAGTGTAAGTCTCAGACCAGCGTTTAGAAAAGCCATTTCACGAAAACGAGTCGCTAACACTTCATACTTGTAGATCGTCTCTGTGAAGATTTCCGAATCAGGTAAATAAGTGATGATCGTTCCAGTATCTGCTGATTCGCCGACTACTTTGACATCGTACTTTGGCTTTCCTTGACTATATTCTTGTACAAAGATTTTTCCTTCCCGATGTACTTCCGCTTTCAAATCAATAGACAATGCATTCACACAAGACACACCCACACCATGGAGTCCGCCAGATACTTTATACGTATCTTTATCAAACTTTCCACCCGCGTGCAAGACCGTCATCACGACCTCTAAAGCTGACTTCTGCAACTTCTCGTGCATACCAGTTGGAATACCTCGCCCGTTATCTTTAACCGAAACAGAGTTATTCTTGTGTATAATGACATCTATCTGGTCACAATGACCAGCCATGTGTTCGTCAATCGAGTTATCGACGACCTCCCAAACTAAGTGATGCAAGCCCTTCGTATCGGTACTACCGATGTACATCCCAGGACGCTTTCGCACCGCTTCTAAACCTTCCAGCGCGGTGATGTTATTCGCGCTATAATCAGTGTTTGCTGTTGCTGTTTTTTCTTGTATATCCATTACTGCAAATATACGAAAAAAGTGGCGCAAATAAGCTTAAAAAAGCCTTAAAAGCGAGCAATGTGAGAGGTAAAATAGATCGGAAAAATTAGCAGAAAAAAATAAAATATAAACAGTTGATTATCAATGATTTATGAGATAATTCAAATTTAAAAAATAGAGTTAATATTGTGGAATAGTACAGGTCAGTCTCATATCTCATCCCGAAAGCTTTCGGGATCAAAGCAGAAGCGCTCTCGCATCTTAATTTTAAGTAAAAAAGCTAAAATAGGTCTTTCCATATTTACGAATTTCTTCGAATCGTTCGTGCTGGCTGAAGTCATGATTTGGATTGTGTTCCAGAACAAACAAGCCAGCTTCTTTTAGTAGATTTTGTTCAAATAAGCGATCAGGAATGGTATCCAATGTAGGCAAAGGGTAGGGGGGACCCGCAAAAATATAGTCGTACTGCTCACCTGTTTGCTTCATAAACTTGAATACATCCATTTTGACGATACGTACATAGTCGCTCATCTCCCATTCCTCTAGCATCTGCTTCACGAACTTGACACAGCCGTAGAATTGATCGACATATGTCACGTCGCGGCAGCCTCTAGAGACGAATTCGTAACTATGGCTACCCGTACCACCAAACAAATCCAACATCTTTGTCTCTTCAAAGTCGATTCGATTGGTCAATACATTGAATAAACCTTCTTTTGCAAAATCGGTCGTTGGTCGAGTTGGCCATTTATCTGCAGGTGGATGAAAACGTCTACCTTTGAGAGTACCTGATATGATGCGCATAGTATTAGAGTTTGAGAGTTTGAAAGAATAAGATTTTGAGAAAATGCGATATTAG
>CAYLPW010000207.1:0-8965 GCA_964385665.1 uncultured Saprospiraceae bacterium | reverse complement strand
TTTGTCGCGCAAGATGCGTATGCTAAAAAAGTGTATGCTTCCTTTCAAGACTACCGAAAACGAGCGCAAGCTTGGTCGGCGTTGACGGAAAAGGTGTTTTATAATGAGATACAGTAATTATGGGTCATGGGTTATAGATTATGGATCATGAGTCATACGATCCATGACCCATAACCTATGATCCATGAAAAATCTAACATTGCTATAACACCACATTTCAAAATACACACGTTTAACCTACTCAAACAAAAATTCAATATGTTACGAACACTACTTATTATACTAGTCCTTAGCTGTCCCATCTTGCTATCCGCTCAAAATGCACTCGTTTTAGGTACATATCAAGCCAATACGGCTATTGGCGAAGAAGTTTGTGTGCAAGTCTACGGACGGCAATTCAACGGCATCGTTTCCATGCAATATACGCTGCAATGGAATTCTAATCAGTTGAAATTCAAAGGGGTAGAAAACTTCGGCTTACGTGGATTGAGCGATCAAAATTTTGGGACGCAACGGCAGAAAGAGGGTTTGTTGACGACTGCCTGGTACGACCCACAGTTGCGCGGTATTTCGTTGCCAGAAGGGAGTGTGGTCTATGAAGTGTGTTTTGAAGTGGTTGGTGGAAAGGGAGAAACGACGAAACTTTCTTTTGTGGAAGAACCGACACCGATTGAAGTGTCTAATGCGCAAAGTGTGCTCATTCCACTACAAACTGAAGCTGGGAAGATTAATATTCGCTAGGTTTTGTACTTTAGCGTCATTAGAACTATGCATTCCGATAGCTATCGAGGATGAAATACATAGGCTTATAACAGCGAAACTGCAAACAAAATATGATTTTTGGAAACACATAGACACAGTAGAAACACATAGGATGACAGCGTTTTGTAAAAAACTATGTGCTTCTATGTGCCTATGTGTTTAACAGTCAATAAGTTATAGGCTTTAATTCCAAAAAATTTGTTTTTATTACCAACTTTTACAAGTATGTAGTACATAGATCACACAGTTAATTATGTTGATTTTTGAAGGTCTTTGAGTGTAAACAACTATGCGCAAAACCTATTTTGCTTCCGATTTTCATCTAGGTGTTCCTGGCAAACTGAGCAGCGTCGCCCGCGAACGGCAAATCGTGCGCTGGCTAGATATGGTCAAAACAGATGCAGCAGCCATCTATCTAGTCGGCGATGTCTTCGACTTTTGGTTTGAATACAAACGCGTCATTCCGAAAGGTTATATTCGGCTATTTGGAAAGCTCGCTGAACTCCGCGATGCGAACATTCCGATCTACTTCTTCACCGGCAACCACGATATGTGGATGTTTCGCTACTTGGAAGATGAACTAGATATTCCCATTTATCGAGAACCGATCATTCGAAGTATCAATGGAAAAACGTTTTTTATTGGACACGGTGATGGGTTAGGACCAAATGACTATGGGTATAAATTTATTAAAAAGGTCTTCAATAACCGTTTGTGCCAATGGCTATTTGCGCGTTTGCATCCCAATTTTGGAATTGGACTAGCAGATTTTCTGTCCAGAAGAAGTCGAGCGCAAGACCCGGTGGAAGAGCGTTTTTTAGGAGAAGAAGGGGAGTGGTTAATTGCCTACGCCAATCGAAAAATAGAGCGATTAGATACACCTATTGACTACTTTGTTTTCGGACATCGACATTTACCCATCCAATATTTGCTCAGTAACAAGAAAAGTCAATACATTAATATTGGTGAATGGCTGCATCATTGTTCGTATGGGGTGTTCGATGGAAATCAAATGGAGATTCGGTTCTTTGAAAATGAGGAGGGAAAGCTGTTTCCGTAACTTTACGTATTTACAAAAAAATCTAAAAGCTATACATTTTTTGGCTTTAGCCGAAAATACTATGTGTACTCCACTTGCAAAGTCCTGAAAACCAATTTACTATGTGCCTATGTGTTTCATCCTCGATAGCTATCGGGATGTATAGTACTTAGCAAAAAATATTAGATTCTGTAATTAAACTAACAGTATGTCAAAATCAATTCCAGAAGAGGTGAAAAACGAAGTTTTGGAGCGCGTTGAAGCGTTTAACAAAGAGCATGATACAGCTTTTCAAATGACCTTTCGTGGACGTTTCGCCTATTTGTCGAAAACAGAAAAACAGCAAGTTGAAATGGCAAATATGTTTCGACAAATCATTGCCCAAAAAATGGGTATTCCAATCAAGCAATTGCCAGTACAAGAGGGATCGACAATTGAGACTAAATTAGGTCGATTGGAGTACAAAGGGCAAATGGATAATTGAGAATTTGCTGTCTTCAGGTATAGCAGGGAAATTTATGATTCTGACATATGGATGTTTCCTGGCGCAGAAAACTTAGATGGAACGATTGAAGGTGCACTGCGAGCAGGTATGGAAATTTACCCGTAGAGTGATTTTTTGGGGTGTACTGGAGGTGCTTTTATTGTTCTTTAAAATTATTCGCGCGGTACGCCGCCAAAAAATCCCGTACCGCATTAAACGACACCGTCTCGTTTTCAAAATGCACCATCGTCGCTTCCATTTCTCCATTTTTAGCGTCCAGATGATGCAAAATATTTTGCAAGTGCATTTTCATGTGCCCTTGCTGAATACCAGTGGTGACTAAAGAGCGTACCGCTGCAAAATTTTGTGCCAAACCAACCACAGCAATAATCTGCATCAATTCTCGCGCACTTGGATTCCCTAACAATTCCAGCGACCGCCGCGCTAAGGGATGCAACTTCGTCAAACCACCAACCGTTCCGACCGCCATTGGTACTTCCAACTCAAATCGAAACTGTCCATCCTCAATGCTGCAATGACTCAAACTGCGATATTGACCATCCCGAGCCGCGTAGGTATGACCACAGGCTTCAATGGCTCGAAAGTCATTGCCCGTCGCTAAAACGACTGCATCAATACCGTTGTAAATGCCTTTGTTGTGCGTCGTCGCACGGTACGTATCTATTTCTGCAATGCGAATAGCGCGATGAAATTTTTGGGCAAAATCAGTGCCACTCATTCCGCCAATGCCGTCCAAATCAGCTATCGGACATTCCACCCAAGCGCGGACTAAACAATTAGGCGTATAGTTGGAAAGAATAGACATAATGATTTGTAGATCATCTTCGTGCGCGATAAAATGGTTTTTTAGTGTCGCTGCAAATTCTTCCAAAACCGAGTTGATAAAGTTCGCGCCCATGGAGTCGCACGTCTCGAAAGTGGCTTTGAGTTGGTAGTAATTGGGTTCTTCTTGCGTTAGATCTAGCAGCTCCACGTCTTTGATGCCGCCACCTCGTTTTTCCATTCGACTAGTCAAGTCTTTTGTTTCCTCGAATAGTTTACTTTTTAGGGTTTCAAATTGATCGAACAATACCGAACGTTCGCCTCTCCACACAAAATGAACGTGTCCAATCTTCTCTGTATCAACGACTTCCGCATGAAAACCACCACGTTGCATCCACAATTTAGCGGCATAAGCAGCAGCAGCCACTACCGAACTTTCTTCGATCACCATTGGAATCGCATAGGCGTTGCCATTGATGATGAAATTAGGAGCAATACCAAACGGAATCGGGAAGTTGCTCACCGTATTTTCGCTAAATCCATCCAGCACTTTTTGTAGTTCCATATCTGGATGCCAGAAAGAAGTCCACTCTTTAATAACATCGTTGGTATCTTGAAAAAATTGGTTGGCGACCCAATCCATTTTCTCTGCCTTGGAGAGTTTAGAGAAGCCTTTAATTGTACTCATATTTGCTGTTTGCTTAGACAAAGGTAGGAAAGCGCGTAATAAATTTGGAAAGCGACAATTGACAAATGAACTTTATATAGCGAGAGAAGGCAAAGTAAATGATGCCATAGATCATTGACTACTCACGGAATGAATGGTCTACTATCTATCGTCTAATCCCGAAAGCTTTCGGGATAATATCTTATTTACCTAAAACGCGATTAAATCTGCAGCATGTTGATCTAATACTTTCATGGTCGGTTTTGAAATCAACTCATTTTCGCCATTGATGAGATTGCCTAAAGAAGAGATCGGAATCTTATTGGGCATCACGACTGCCCCGACATGATTCATGATTTGTGCCAACTGATCCATGCCCCGTAAATTACCAGCACGACCAGTTGCTGTTCCTACCAATGCCACTTTTTTATCTCTAAAACTCGTCTGATAATGGCGCACGGAGCAAGCATCAATAAAGAGCTTCAAGGAGCCTGGCATCCCCCCATTGTATTCTGGCGAAACGATCATAAATTTAGTCGCAGGAAGAATGTAGTCGTCTTGAATTTTGGTGATACTTGGAGCTTGCCGCTGATACATATCTGGATAGAAATAGTCGTGTTCGATTTCGTCTAATGCAAGCAATTTGACAGGCAAATCGGTTTTTTTCTGTAAGCTTTCGTGTAAATATGAAGCAAAGATTTTACTTTTAGCTTGGTAGTGGTTCGTTCCACTGATGACAACGATCATGTTTATTGTTGTTTGGTGGCAGTACGTAGAGAGATAGTTCGTCTAAATGTACTCCTGATTCAAAATCCAAAGTAGAAAGACATTTCCTACGAATTGGTTCAAGATCATTTTCTATAGCTCCTAAAAAAAGACTGTTTATGACTCGACTGTTAATTTTATCGCTATCATTGTTCGCATTGGGCTGCCAATCCAAAAACAAACCACCCAATATCGTCCTCATCCTCGCCGATGATTTAGGCTGGTCAGACATCGGTAGCTACGGCAGTGAGATAGCCACACCCAACTTGGACTATTTAGCCCAAAACGGCATGCGTTTCACTCAATTCTACAACACCGCTAAATGCTTCCCTTCTCGCGCTTGCTTACTCACAGGCGTCTACGCACAAGACTGTGCTTACGACCGAACGCATAGGAATCCCATTCAGAATGCTGTTACGATTGGGGAAGTGCTACGACGTGCCGGCTATCGTACCTATTGGTCAGGCAAACATCATGGCTTAGAAAATCCTATAACGATTGGTTTTGATCGCTACTACGGACTCAAGGATGGCGCGTGCAACCATTTTAATCCAGGCTTGCAGCAGCCAGACAAACGCTCTCCCGCTCGAAAACGCGACGATAGAAGTTGGTGCATCGACAGTCTGTGCTACCAACCTTACACACCTGAAGCAGAAGATTTTTATACGACTGACTATTTTACGAATTATGGCATCGAATTTTTAGAAGACGCTAAAATGCACGAGCAGCCTTTTTTACTCTACCTCGCCTACACCGCGCCACACGATCCATTGATGGCGTGGGAAGAAGATATTGCAAAATACAAGGGTCAATATGATGAAGGATATGCAGCTATTCGGCAAGCGCGGTTTGAACGACAAAAAGAACTCGGCATCATTGATGAAAATGTAATATTGTCTGCGCCGACTTATGCCAATTGGGATACAATGAATGTGGAGCAGCAACAATTCGAGATCGACAAAATGGAAGTCTACGCAGCAATGATTGATCGAATGGATCAGAATATTGGGCGAGTATTGCAAAAGTTAGAAGAGTTGGATTTAGACGATAATACCCTTATTATCTTTACCTCTGACAATGGAGCATCTGCGGAAGTCGTCAAATTAGCAACAGACAATGACAACGCTGAAATAGGCGGTGTCGATCGTTGGGTGTCATTGGGTAGCGATTGGGCGAATGTGAGTAATACGCCATTTCGGTACTACAAAAATGATAGCTACGAAGGCGGAATTCGGACACCACTCATTGCCTACTGGAAAGGACGAATTGAGGGAAAGCGGTTTTCCAGTTTTCCAGGTCATTTTATTGATTTGATGCCCACTTTTATTGAACTGGCACAGACGACTTATCCCGAAGATACGACTTTGACACCTTTGCGTGGCGAAAGTCTAGTACCAGCTTTACTGAATGAACAGGAAGAACGTACACAACCGCTTTTTTGGCAATGGCAGCGTGGTATGGCAGTTCGTGTAAAAGATTGGAAAATAGTAAAGCAGAATGATGACGATTGGGAACTGTACGATTTGGAAGATGATCCAAATGAACGCAAAAATATAGCTGCTACATTTCCGAATCAAGTGGCGCGCTTGGATAGTTTGTATCAAGAATGGTGGTCGAAATACAATTCCAAAGCTATTTCCATTCAATAATGGAGGCTCAACGCGAGATAAACCTGACAGGTTTTTAGGCTCAAAAGCATTGAAAATTTTTCATCACTACTAATTACGCTACAACAAACGTGTCAGGTTTAGTAGCTCACCATAGTTTAAATAACTCAATACATTTAAAACACGAATCAATATATGAGACGCTTACTCTTTATTCTATGCAGTTTATACCTTCAAATCAGTTGGGCGCAAACCGATTTGTTACCAGATTATTTCCAATTTGAACCCGATCTCACTTACAATAAAGGCATCACCTCGCCTGCCGAACATTTAGGCTACGAATTAGGCGAACGATTCACTGTCTACGCGCATACCGTCGCTTATTTTGAAGACTTGTCGGAGACATCTGATCGGCTGTTTCTAGGCAGCTATGGAGCAACCTACGAAGGAAAACCGCTGATCTATGCCGTCATTACATCTTCTGAAAATCAGGCGAAGTTAGAAGAGTTGAGACAAAAGAACATGGACTTAGCGAGTTTGAGTAGAGGCGATTTGAACGATGCTATTGACGACCTGCCTGTTGTTGTTTCATACAGTTACAACATCCATGGCAACGAAGCATCTGGAACAGAAGCGGCTATGCAAGTGGCGTATCGGCTGACGGCGGCGGAAGATGAGGCTACAAAAGAATTGTTGGATAATTCTATTTTATTGATGTTTCCCTGCATCAATCCAGATGGTCGAGATCGCTACGTGTATTGGTACAATTCGATGCAGCGCAAAGACATAGCCATCAATCCTGCGGAACTAGAACATCACGCACCTTGGCCCAACGGACGCACTAATCACTATTGGTTCGATCTGAATCGTGACTGGATTTGGGGTGTACATCCTGAGTCGCGTGGACACGTAAAAATCTATCAAGAATGGATGCCACATCTGCATACTGACTACCATGAAATGGGGTACAACAGCAACTACTTCACCGTACCTGGCACCACGCCTCGCAACCTGCTTTTGCCAGACACTTACGAAGCACTAGCAGATACCATCGGGAAGGCAAATATTGCGGCGTTCAATGACAACAAGATTAACTACTTCACGCGCGAAGCTTTCGACTTTTTCTATCCTGGTTACGGGTCGAGTTATCCGAGTGTGATGGGGGCGATTGGAATGTTGGTAGAGCAAGGAGGTATCGGTGGCGGTACAGCGATAGAAACCAACGACGGTAATATTTTGACGCTTCGCCAACGCGTTTTTGACCACTATTTAACTTCTCTAGCGACCTTACAGAAAGCAGCAGAAAACAAAGAAGAATTCATTCGCTACACGCATAATGCACAACAAGGCAGCAGCAACAAGTCGGACGTACAAGCCTACATCTTCCCCAATGACGAACGCGATTACACCATTGATGTCCTGAAAATGTTGGAACGGCAAGGTGTGGAAGTCATGCAAAGCGATGCTAATTTTACCGTCGTTAATACACAGTCGTTTCGTGATGAGGAAGTGAAGCGTCAGGACTTCGATAAAGGAACATTTGTGGTGAAAACGGATCAGCCAAGGCATCTTTTCATTAATAGCATCATGAGTAGAAACATGGCAATTGAAGATTCCGTGATGTATGATATGGCAACTTGGGCAGCCCCTTTAGCATACAATTTAGATGCTTATTCGACCACAAGTTTCCCCAACTCAGTAGACTTGTCGCCCGCGCAACTAGTAGATACTTCTCCTAATGGACTAACGACTACTGAATCACCGTACGCATACGTCATCGACTGGAATCAACGGAACGCCCCGAAAGCGTTGGCGATGCTTTGGGAAAAAGGCTACAATGTGCGCGCTGCTGAACAGCCGTTTGGGCTGAAAGAACCATTATTCGCTCGAGGCAGTTTGACCGTTTTAGTCGGACGTAATCGCGATAAGATGGACGTGATCGAATTGGATATGCAAGCAATAGCTAAAGCTGCTGAAGTGAAAATAGAAGCCATGTCTACCGGACGAATGAATCAAGGTATTGACTTAGCCTCCAATAGCAATCGCCCATTGACGCCACCTAAAGTTGCCTTATTAGTGGAGCAACCGTTCAATACCTATACCTGTGGACAAATTTACTTTCTATTCGACCAAGAAACTGGATTCGGTGTAGATCGTATCCGAACGTCGATGCTGCAACAAACGGCGATGCCTAAATTTGGGAGTCGCTATGGCTACGCAGATTTGAACGATTACGATGTATTAATTTTAGCAGGTGGTGGCAGTTCACTTCGACAACTTTTCCCACCGCAGCAGTTGCGACAGCTAGAAGAGTGGATGGCAAATGGCGGAACACTAATCGCAACAGAGAGTGCCGCTCATTTTTTTACGAAAGAAAACTGGAATCGAGCAGTCACTACAAACATTGAATCACCTCAGGATAGTACAGCGACCGCTAAGTACTTATCGTATAGCGAACGACGCGATTATTATGGCAAAAAGAACATTCCAGGTTCTGCTTTGCTGGCGCAAATAGACGTCACGCATCCGTTAGCTTTTGGCATGAAGCCGGAAGTGTATAGCTTGAAATTTGGGAGTCAGGCGTTAGAGCCGCATCCGAATTTACAGACAGTCGGACATTACCACAAAGAAGCAGATGAACTGCTGGTCGCTGGCTACTCGAATCAAGACAATCTAGAGCGTCTAGCAGGAAAAACGTTTGCTGCGGTACAGCCATATGGACGTGGAAAAGTGGTCTACCTAGCCGACAATACGCAGTATCGAATGTTTTGGCTGGGTTCAGCACGGATGATGCAGAATGCGGTGCTGTTGTTGCCTAGTTTTTAGAGTAGTTAGACGATAGACTTATTCATTGATAA
>CAYLPW010000206.1:0-9020 GCA_964385665.1 uncultured Saprospiraceae bacterium | reverse complement strand
CGCAGCACCTTATCAAAAAACAGCCACCCAATATTCCGCAGAATCTTTTGCAGTTCGGCACTGTCGTTGAGTTTTTGGAAGAGCTGTCGAAGCACGCTAAGTGAAATTTAATGATATGGTAGTTGAAAACGTGGGCGCAAAGGTAGAAATTGCAGGCACTATTTAGGCGGTCATTTTTTCTAGCCACTCCGCCAACTGCCCAGTCAGCTTTCGCACCGAATACTGCTCAATCTCCGAATCAACAGGCTGTTGCAATTGCCCAACTTGATAGTCCTTATAAAGCTGACGAATCGCTTCTTTTATACCATCCACATCTTTATACTCACAAGTACTGCCACTCCGGCTGTCATGCAGAATCTGAGCGACATCACTATTCGTGCCACCCAAACACAAAATAGGACGACGCGCCGCCAAATATTCAAAGAGCTTGCCTGGAATACGTCCTTTTGCATTCGATTGCTGATTGAGTAGTAGTAGCAAAACTTGACTGCTCATGGTGAGACGTAAGGCTTCACTGCGAGGCACTGAACCGACCTCTTGTACTTGCTGCTCTAGCCCTAGTTCCGTATACGCTTCTCGCACCGAATAGTCGACTTGACCAACAAGTTGAATATGTAGATCATTTTTCAACGTTGGCAATTCTTCCAATAATTGCTGTAACGCCACGAAAAAGCCTTTCGGATGTCGGTCGTAGCCTAAAATGCCTAAATGGGTGAAGCTGAATTTAGTGTCGACCTCTATTTTGATTTGCTCATAATCTTCAGGATCGTAGCCCCAAGGCAGCCACGAGACATCTTTTGCACCAATATCTTCCAGTTCTTTTGCCCAAGTTGGACTGGCAATCGTAATTTTATCGGCAGCGCGAAAAGCCGCTTGTTCGAGGCGTTTGTGCTTGCGGTCGCCCCATTTGGTGAGGGAGAGGAGTTGGTAGTAATCAATTTGAGTCCAAGGGTCTTGAAAGTCGGCAAGCCACGGAATATTAGTCTTTTGCTTGACTAGCGTCGCAATGCGGGTATTGCTGTGTGGCGGTCCGTCAGAGAAAATGGCATCAACGGGATTTTCTTTGAGGTAATTAGTCAGAAATTTAACAGAAGGGCGAATCCACCAAGCGCGTGCGTCAGGAATGAAGAAGTTGCTGCGAATCCAAACAGAAAGTTTGTGCTGCCAACCTAGATCGCGGTCTTTGACATAGAACACATTGTTGACGTTTGCTGCTTTGTCTTGTCCAGTGATGAATTTATAGATGTGATAGGGTTCCCAAATGCGCTGTCGTAGGACAGTAAGATTTTCGGGAATGTCTTTCTCGTTGCTGTAGTCGATGGAAGGATAGTGAGCATTATCGGCAGTGAAGATGATAGGTTCCCAACCAAACTCCCGTAAGTACTTCGCAAATTTTAAGCAGCGCAATACGCCTATGCCACCACAAGGCGGCCAATAGTAGGTGATGAGGAGGACTTTTTTCATGTAGCTGTTTGTGACGGCGCGACTAGGAGTGATGCCACCACTTTTGTATAACTAGGGGACGTAAAACTAGGTCGTCATAGGAAATGACAACCTAGTATGTGTTCTAAAACTAGGTCGTCGTGGGAAACGACAACCTAGTACGATACATTTTATAGTAACGCTTGAATATCTTTTTCTAGCTGCCCGATACCAGACAGTGGATTGACACCTGTTTTAGCGATGCGTCCCTCTTTGTCGATTAAAAAAGTTTTTGGAATAGAAGAGACTCCGTACATTCTAGCAGGTGCTGCACTCCATCCCATCAAATCACTTACATGATATTCCCACTTCAGGTTATCTTGTTCAATAGCCGACACCCAACGTTTGCGACCACGCTCTTGCTGATCGGACAGTTGCTGTTCGTTCAGTCCAGCTGCTCGTCGAGGACCATCCAAAGAGACACTATAGATCGTGAATCCTTGATCTTTGTATCTATCATATAGAGCAACAACGCTTGGGTTAGCTTTACGACAAGGACCACACCAACTCGCCCAAAAGTCCAACATCACTACTTGTCCACGCAGATCAGAAAGGGCATATTTTTTACCTTGAGGATCAGTCAGTTCAATATCTGGTGCCATCTGACCGACTTTAATGATTTCGCTTGCTTTTTGTTGGGCATATTGAAGTTCTATTTGGTCGACAGCTTGCTGATAAGTGGTCGTCATAGGTGCATTGGGATACGCCAATGCCATTTTGTTAACTGCCTTCTTGTGTACTTCTAACAGCTCGCCTCGAATCGGCACGGACTTCATAGCTACCAAACCAGCTACGTAGGCGTTTTGTGTGGTATCTACGAAATTATTAACCGCCTCTAAATTCATTTGTCTAGCAAACAAGGCTTTCATGGCTTCTTCTAACACATCAGTAGGTTGTGAACCATTGATGTCCACTGCATATTGATCCATTGTCTCCAAGTCTCCATTGACAGTTACTGTTTTTTCAGTACCATCAAATACTAAATCCAGCTCCTTACTCCCAATCTTTAACCGATAAATGGCTTCCTTCAAACCTTCTGGAAATTCTAAGCTAAAGTTGCCGTTGGCATCAGACTGAACGCGCTGCAACATAGTAGTTTCGTCTCCTTTCTGCACTTCGTCGAAATAGACCTGCAGATTGGCAGCCCCTGCCACCTGTCCTTTGACGACTGTACCTTTTGGCTGCGTTTCGCAACTAGATAGGAATACAAGTGCAAATAGGAATACTAGATATCTTATCATGGTAAATACGATTTTTAGCGGGGCAAAATAGTTGTCCCCAAAATTGTTGCGCAAAGCTAACACCTCAAATGGAGCTTGACCGATTCTGAAAAAGTATTTAACAAGTCTTTTTCATAGCATAGAGCTTATAAAGCAAAATTGCCAAATTCCGAAATGGAATCTGGCAATTTATTGACTATCAATCAGTTACTATTAATAGAGGGGTTAGGTTTATTCCAATACGACTTTTACGGTCGTCGCTTGACCGTCTACTTCCAGTCGCACCAGATACAGACCTTTCGGAAAATCTTGTGCTTCCCAATCCAGCTGATAGTCACCAGCTAGCTGTAAGGCGGGCGGTGATAGGATTTGTCGTACTTGTCCATTGACATCTAATATAGTGATTTGCACTTCCGCAGATTGTGGTAGTGAGTAGCTTAGCGTAGTCGATTGTTGAAATGGATTTGGAAAGATCGTTAAATCAATCGGCGAAGTAAGTAAATTGTTAATATCATTTTCGCTACGTGATTGGACTTCTTCTTCGCTTAAACTGGCTTGACAAGGAAGGATAGTAGCTAAAAAGTCGCTGCCATTTGGCACTTCAAAACCAGGATTCAGGATAACGGTTTGCCCAGCTTCAAATTGTGCTTGAGACTGGACAACAACTGCCCCAAAAGTCTGTACAATCTGCGCTGCGCCTACTGTCCCAGAAATAGTTGCCGTACTTACCTCGCGTATCGCAGGACATGCGCCTTCACTCCAGCAGGCGAAATTATCCACTATGTTGCTAGTCGTACCAGCATAATTCAGATTGCCACCGACAAAAAGCTCATTTTCTCTGGTAGCCAATGCATAGACGACATTTTCTGTACCTACATTCGTACTAGTTCCCAAGGCTTCCCAGCCAGTCGTCTCATTCCACCGAGTGATATTATTGACGATGATATTTGGGTCAGGAGAGTTGTCCAACGCATTCTCAAAAGAGCCACCAATATAGATATAGCCATTAAAGTAAGTGAGCGCATTGACACTATTGGATAAGCCATTCTCTAAAGCTTCCCACTGTCCGCTACTTCGATCATAGCGAGCGATTCTATTGACCGTGTTGCCACCTGCAATGTCAAAATTGCCACCAGCATAAATATAGTCGGGACGCACCACAATTGCTTGAACAAAACCATTCGTGCCACTTCCTAGTCCTTGCCAGTTGCTGCCATTCCAACTCGCGATTCGATTAATCGTATTTCCACCTACGGAACCAAAATTGCCACCAATATAGAGTACATCATTTTCATCGACCGCCATAGAACGGATTTCATTACCTGTTCCTGCTACAGAAGTGTTGGCATCCGTCAAAGCTGTCCAACTGCCGTTCCATTGAGCAACATTGTTGACCGTCGTCCCACCTGCTTCTTGGAAAGCACCACCCACATACAAGCGATTTTGACTATCAACAGCTAAAGCAGCTACTGGACCACTCGTTCCACTTCCCAAAGCACTCCAATTGCTGCCATTCCATTTCGCAATATTGTTTACAGCGATGCCACCAGCCTGTGTGAAGTTGCCGCCAATATAGACATCGCCATTTTGATCGACTGCTATGGCATTAACGCGCCCATTTGTTCCACTCCCCAAAGTACTCCACCCGCTAGCAGTCTGTACCGCGATATTGTTTGCCAATACACCGCCTGCCATACTAAAATCGCCACCGACATAAATGTTAACATTGTCACTTGTCATAGCGTATACGATGCCATCTGTACCATCAGGAGAGACGCACCATTCGCCTTCGCCATTGATTGCGGTAGCACTACCATTAGTGAATCCGTCTACGAGTTTGAAGATTTTTCCACCTGTGCCACTGCTGTAACGAGTAAAGTACAACTCGCCGTTGATGTCTTCTCCAAAAGAAGAGATACGAACTGAGTTGCCATTGTCCGAAGCACGAAACAGAAAAGTGTTGTTGGTCATATTGGTGAATGGGTCATATTCTAATGCCCACACACGACCAGAAGAGTAATCAGCATAAATATATTTGCCGAATAGATTGGGTGAGGTACTACTAATTTCGCTACCTCGATAGACGTAACCTCCCGTGATAGAGACGTCTCCTTGGTTATGGTTGTACTCGAAAATTGGGAAAACAGCATTGGGAATGGCAGGCGCGTTGTTGTCCTCTAAGCTATTCCCTTCAAAACGACACCAACCATAGTTGTTACCAGATTCGATGATATTGATCTCTTCCCAATCGCCTTGACCCACATCTGCGCCCCACAGTCGATTGGTTTGGCGGTCAAAGTTCATTTTCCACGTATTGCGAATGCCCCACACATAAATTTCATCAATGCCACTTTGTCCTACTAATGGGTTGTCGCTTGGCAACTCGTAATTACCTTCAGGTGAGATGCCGTTATTGTCAACTGGGTTGTTGCCATCAACATCTACATCAATTCTTAGTATTGAACCAAAAATGTTGTTCGTGTTTTGCGCATTTTCGTTTGGATCGCCACCGCCACCGCCGTCGCCTACAGAAATGTATAAATAGCCATCTGCACCAAAGGTAATTTTTCCACCGTTATGATTAGTCGATGTTTGGTTTTTAGTGAACTCAAACAAGATAAGCCGATCGTTTGTATCTGCTACATTAGGATTCCCAGATTGTACTTTGATGCGCTCGACAGTAATGACTGGACGATTGTTGGCACGTTGTGTATAATAGATGTAGAAGTAGCCATTTTGTTGGTAGTTGGGGTGGAACGCCAGCCCGAGTAGCCCTAGTTCTTGTCCATTGTTAAAGTAAATATCGCTAGTGATGTCTAAAAATTCCGTTTTTGTAGTAGTTGCAGGATCGTTGTCGAATACTTGAATTCGACCGCGTTGTTCGACCACAAATAGTCGATCATCACCTGGCACGCCGGTATTTTGAATCTCAACTGGCACATCAAAGGTTAAGTTAGGAAAAGCATTTTGATAGCCAATTTGCGCCTGAATCGACATGGATAATAGAGTAAATAGTAAGGGTAGACCATACCGCATCATAGTGTTGTTGTTTTGATGAATAGAGGAGAAAATTGATTTTTCTGAGCAGTACTGTTCTTGAGAAAAGATAGAGATAGGAACTTGTGTTCGATCGGTCAAATGAAATGAACATAAGTGATAACGTATTAGATTCAATACACACATACTTTCAATTGTTAAAATTTAAACATTCTTCTCCTTTTGCCAGCCTTCCAAATTTTTCGACCTTTACGCGCCAACCTACTTTTACTCACCAACCAAACAAAATACATGAAAATAGGAGTTATTCGAGAAGGCAAAAATCCACCAGATGCGCGTGTGCCACTCGTTCCCCAACAGTGTCGTTATATTGCTAAACACTTTCCAGTAGCAGTCGTCGTAGAACCTTCTCCGAAACGGATATTTGGGGACGAAGAATATCAAGCACTAAACGTGCCTATGCAAGAAGAGATTAGCGATTGTGACGTGTTGATGGGGGTGAAGGAAGTACCTATTTCGCAATTGATCGCTGATAAAACCTATTTTTTCTTTTCGCATACCATCAAAGCACAAGCTTACAATCGAGACTTGTTACGCGCCATTTTGGATAAAAATATTCGCCTGATTGACTACGAAGTATTGACGGACGAAAAAGGCAAACGTTTGATCGCTTTCGGTCGATTCGCAGGTATGGTAGGTGCACACAATGGTCTTTGGACATATGGAAAAAGAAGCGGAGTATTCAAGTTGCCACGCATGAACACTTATCGAGACTACGCGGCAGCCAAGGAAGACTACAAAAGCTTACAGTTACCAGCCTTGAAAATCGTACTGACAGGAACAGGGCGTGTCGGACAAGGCGCAGCGGAAGTGTTAAAAGATATGGGGATCGAACGAGTGAGTCCAAAAGATTTTGTAACTACTACCTACGATCATGCGGTGTTTACGCAATTGCGTGTAGAGGACTATGCTCGTCGAAAGGACGGCAAGCCATTCGTTCGCAAAGAATTTTACGCGCAACCAGAACTGTTCGAGTCTAAATTCGCCCCTTACACCGCTATCAGTGACATCTTCATTAACGGCATCTATTGGGACAATGCGGCACCAGCTTTTTTCGCAGCTGAGGACATGAAAAAGGAGGATTTTAAGATTGAAGTGATCGCAGACGTGACTTGCGATATTGCACCGGTGAGTTCTATTCCGTCTACGCTAAAAGCGACTACGATTGACGATCCAGTCTTTGGGTACGACGTTCAACATGGAACAGAAACAACTGCTTTTCAGGTAGATGCTGTTGATATGATGACGATTGATAATTTGCCGAATGAGCTGGCTAGAGATGCGTCTCGTTCTTTTGGTAAGCAATTTATAGAACATGTATTGCCAGAACTACTCAAAGAACAAAGCGATGTCATCGAACGCGCAACGATTACAAAAAATGGTCAACTGACGGAGCGATATGCTTATTTGCAGTCTTTTGTGGACGGAGAGTGAGTGAAGTGAATCTCGGAGAAAGGGTCACTTGTGCAGGACTAAGCTTACAAAGCCTTGCTACCTTCATTAGCTATTACTCAGGCTTCGCAAACCGTCTAGTCTTAGGAAAGTGTGGGACAATATTGATAGGGAAAAGCTCTGATTTCATGTCATTATCAGTAAACTAGTCTCACCTCTCACTACTCAAAGCGAAGCGATCTCACATCTACTCACTTAAAGAAGTCTAAAAAATAGTCCAGAAGCATACTCTTTGCAAAAACTGTTTTACCTTGTGGAACGAACAAAACAAAAGACAGCACACCTTTTATGGTTGGTATATCAGAGATAAAACGAAAATTGAGTCGAATAGAAGAACTAGAACGGCAACTGAATTTAAAGCAAGTTCAGATCAATCGCTTGTTGGGCATCACGCAATCCATCAACACGAATAAGCCTGCGCGTGAGTTATTCGAGATGTACCAATCTTTCCTGAGTTATGAAATGGGAATTAAAAAAATGGCCCTGTACATTCGTTCGGAAGAGGAGTGGGAGTGTGCAAGTCTGATCGGGATTAAAGAGGATGGGCTAAAAGATGTATCAGACGAACTGTTGTCACAATACCGCGCCTTGGATCGCTTAGACGATGCGGAACATCCTTTTTTGCGTCAGTTTGATGTCGTCATTCCTGTTTCTCATAAAGAGCAGTCTATTGCTTATGTCTTTTTAGGCGGTTTTCAGGAAGACGATGACATGTACGATAAAGTGCAGTTCATCACGGCTATGACGAACGTGATTTCGGTAGCCATCGAGAATAAGCGGTTGTTTAAGCAACAAATGCGTCAGGAACGCCTCAAGCAAGAAATGAAGCTCGCCAGCGATATGCAGCGTAGCATGGTGCCAAAAGAGTTGCCGAGCAAAAACTGCTATGAGCTAGCGAGTATCTACAAACCGCACTTGAGTGTAGGTGGCGATTATTTTGACTTCATTGAGTTTGGAAACGGAAAAATCACATTTTGTGTCGGCGATATTTCTGGAAAAGGACTGGCAGCCGCTCTAATGATGGCAAACTTTCAGGCGATTTTTCATTCGCTCGTGCATCGTGGCGAAGGCTTAGATTCATTCGTCAAGGAAGTGAATTTTGCATTGTTTCAGTTGACAAAAGGAGATCGCTTCATCACCTTTTTCGTTGCCGAGTACGATACCAATACGCGCAAACTCACTTACGTCAATTGCGGACATAATCCACCTATTTTAGTGCAAGATGGTGAGTGTATGCAATTGGATAAGGGAACAACAATTTTGGGCTGCTTTGATGAGTTGCCCTTCATGGAAACGAGCGAAGTCCAAATTGATGAGGACGCTACTATTTTGATCTACACGGATGGGTTGACAGACATTCAGGACAACGACGGTAATTATCTAGGCACTGAGTTTTTAGAAGAATTCGTTCCTAAACACTGTGATCTTTCCGTCACGGACTTCAATGTTAAACTGATGGAAATGACCGAAAGCTTCGTTGGCGACGAACAGGACTATCCAGACGACTTTACCGTTTTGACCTGTAAACTCTTTCCACATCGCTCGATGGTGTCTCCTTGTTAATGTAAGTAACGTGAAATAATTAAATTTACATTGTTCGGCTTTGCTCGAAGTAAATATGTCGAAGAAAATAGGTACTTCGAGCAAAGCCGAACACTCAGAAATGTAAACCTGCCCGACGGTCAGGTTTACCTAACTGTATAGGTAGGCGGGTTTATTATTGAACTCAGACTAAGAGACGATAGAGTTTAGACATTAGACATTAGACATTGAGGACAAATCTCATTTTCTCACAATTTCATTTTCTCA
>CAYLPW010000205.1:0-9026 GCA_964385665.1 uncultured Saprospiraceae bacterium | reverse complement strand
GAAGTGGGCAGCACAGTCAGCGCAGCAGCATGTGACTTGGTTGCAAGAAAGGCAAGCGGAACAAACAGCGCAGACAGAGAAAAGAATGAAGAAAGCCGCATAGTGGAGGACGATTACTACTGCACTCATCAAACACAGTGCAGTCTTTACGCCCCCAATTGATGCTTCAAATACACCTCCTTGCCTGCAAAGACAACGGCAATATCTAGGCGTTCTGCAATGTCTTGTGCATTCAATTCTTTGTAATATTGATTGTCTTGAATCTGTTTTAAGGCAGCATCGAGTGTTGCTTGCACTTTCGTTTCGCTTGCCTCTCTTTCGATCTGTTTTAATTCCATCAAAATGCCGTAGCGGGTCTTATCTTTCGGCAATAGCATGATGTTGTACCGTCCTTTACCAGATTCCCGATTGGATTTGATAATGTAGTCGTCACTCAACATGCCTAGCAAACCAAGTACATACGCTTGAAATACCCGTTCAGGTTCTGTGTGAATATCAAAATAGCTAAAAGTGTCGCCCATGATTTTCTGGAAGGCTTCTTCGAATTCAGGGAAGCGATTTTCAGTAAGGGCAGTGGTCATTTTTCGCATCGTAGTCTCCTGAATTTTGAGGTCAACCCGAAGCCAAGCTAAGATAATCTCTTGAAATAGAATTTGAATTTCATAATTAGGAATACGTAGCGTATAAGTAGTACGCTCCACTTGCTCAGCAGGTGTCAGATAACCAGAAAAGGTGAGTAGCGACCAAAAAATGGCAGGGTCGTCGTAGAGTTCATTAAAGGTTACATTTTCATTCAATGTTCGAACAATGGGTTCTCCCTTTATCAACTGCTCTATACTTCTTCGCAGTGCTGTATTAGCTTTATTTGTAATACTGCTTCTGATAATATCATCTGAACTCGTATTGCTCCAATAACACTTGAAGCCCTCCCGATAGCGAGTGATATAATTGACAATTGCCCAAGGGTTGTATAAATCATTCACTTCCCCAAATTTATAACCATCATACCACTTTTTGATTTGTGGAAAGTGAGATTGTAAATCGAAAAGAGTCGTCAATTTTCTTACTTCTTCTTCTGTGAAACCGAATTTATCTGCGAAATCATAATTCAATATAGTGAATACGCCCAAGTTATTCATATCCGAAAAAATACTCTCTTTAGCTATTCGTAAAATACCTGTAATGACACCTTTGTAAAGCGCACTATTGTCCTTGAACGTATTACCCAAAATGGACTTCATCAACGCAATAATCTCCTCATAAAACCCATAGTAGAATCCAGCATGAATAGCCGCATCATATTCGTCGAGTAGAATGAGGACTTTTTCTCCTGAGTGGCGGTGAAGGTATTCTGAGAGTTGTTTGATGGCATTCTCATAGAGCGCAGCATCCGCTTTTCGAGATAAAATTTTATTAAAATCGGCTACTTCATTTTCATCTAATGCATTCTCCTCCAACAGCCATTTAAACTGGCTATAAATGTTGGTTATGGTTAAATAAACAGCAGCCTTACTATCTTCAAAACTCGTCGCCTTTCCACTTTTTAGACTAAAATGAATGACAGGACGCTTTCCCTGCTCTTTTTTATAAAATTCATCTTCCTGCCAAATCTTGAATGGCTCAAATAAGGCTTGCGTCTCTTTTTCGCGATTATCGAAATAGAATTTCAACATCGACAGATTCAACGACTTTCCGAAACGGCGTGGACGAGGCATCAACAGTACATGGTAACCTGAATCTATCAACTCTTTGATTAACAAGGTTTTGTCTACGAAATAGCCATTTTCGTCAATCAAGTGCCGAAAGTCCGAAGTCCCAATTTGTAAGTTCCTTTTGCGCTGCATAGAAGTATGGATCGTGATTCGTTGATCGCTGAATGCGTGAGAACAAAAATAGGAAATTATTAGGTGTGTTGGTTTTTACGTAGCAATTGATCTTTCCCATTTCCTTCTCCTCACTCCATGTTATACAATCAGTGTTCAATTTTATACACTTAGACTATGAGATTTAATTTAACCAACTGATAATCAATTAACTATACACAATAACGTAAAATTTGATATAGGAAAAATATAATTTTGGATAGGAGATAAAAACGAAATCATTATGACGATCAACCTATTTTAGGTAAGCATAGTTCGTGAGCCATAAGCTCTGATTTATCATCTATATTTCTGTCTCAATCCAATACAACCCACTGTTCAATTTTATACAACTCCACACTAAATTTGATTTAGTGTACTGACAATCAATTAGTTACATTTTTGGCATAGATATTGAAAAGAAGTAGACAATAAGAAATCATCCGACAAACTATAAACCATGCTGCAAAACAACATCAGAGTCGCTTGGCGCAATTTGTGGAAAAACAAAGTGTACACGGGAATCAACATTCTAGGATTGACGATCGGTATTACTGTGGCGTTGCTCATCTATCGAATGGTCAGTTACGAATCCAGTTTCAATAAAAATTTTGCGGAGTATGATCGTATTGTGCGTGTGGTATCCGAGAACAAAGAGCGAGACGGAGGAAAAGATATGAATGTGGGCTTGCCTATTCCTGCCATGGATGAACTACAAACCACCGTTCCACAATTTGAAACAAGCAGTAAAATTCATGAAACTTGGGCGAATTTGACCATTCCTGATCCAACAGGAGCAGCACCCTTGAAGAAATTTCAGGTAGAAAGTCAAACGACCTCCTTGTTTGTAGAAAAAGCGTTTTTCGAGCTATTCGATTTGGCTTGGATGAATGGAAACGCACCTACCGATTTTGAAGCACCTGATCGGATTGCACTTAATGAAAGCTGGGCGAAAAAGACGTTTGGGAGTTCCGCAGCTGCGATTGGACAAATTGTATTGATTGATAATTTAGTGCCTGCAAAAGTGGTCGGTGTGTTTGCTGATCTACCCAAAAATGTAGATTTCAATTTTTCGTATTTAGTCTCCTACCCTACCTTAGAAAAGCATAAAGCTATATTTGGCTATGACAACGAATGGAGAAGCATCAGCTCCAACGATCAGTTTTATGCCTTACTCGAAAGTCCTAGCCAATGGGACGCTGCTAGTGCAGTCATTAGCGAAGTCGGAAAAGAACAGTACACAGACGGCGATACTCAAATGCGGGTACACCAACTACAACCGCTTTCAGATTTGCACCACAGTGAAGAACTACAAAACTCAGGTAGCCATCGCACGACTAAAAGTGAGCTACGCATCCTTAGTTTTATTGGTTTATTGATTCTCATTATTGGGTGTTTCAACTTCATCAATCTCGCTACCGCTCAAGCGGCGTTGCGGGCGCAAGAAGTGGGCGTGCGCAAGGTGTTAGGAAGTAGTAAGCAACAGTTAATTGTGCAGTTTATGAGCGAAACGACCATCATCGTGATACTTGCTGCGGTACTCGGTATACTACTGGCACAAGTCGCTTTACCTTTCATGAACAAAGTGTCAGAAGTCCCCAACGAGCTACCGTTCCTGACTGACCCTGCTACCTTAGGCATACTTGCTATCATTGCCGTTTCAGTCATCTTTTTAGCTGGCTTATACCCATCGACAGTATTGGCGAATTTCAAACCAAAACGCGCGCTCAATAAAAACGAAACACGCAGTGAAGGCATAGGTGGCGCATCCATCCGAAAGTCGATTGTGGTCTCACAGTTTGTCATTGCACAAGTACTCATTATTGGAGCTGTACTTACCGTAATGCAACTAAACTACATCCAAAACCAAGATTTAGGATTTAAAAAGGACTTGGTCTATAATTTTTCCTTCAATTCGGATAGTTTGACCGTCGCTCGACAAGGCGCACTTCGACAGCGTCTCCAACAAATACCAGCCGTACAACGTGTTAGCTTCAATAGTGATCCGCCTATTTCCAGAAGCACTTGGTCATCTAATTTCCGTTATAGTTCTCGCCCTGAAGACGAACCGTATGCCATCACTATGAAATTTGTCGATGAAAATTATCAAGAAACGTACGGAATTGAATTGGTAGCTGGTCGTTGGTTGTCGCCTTCCGATACCATGCGTCAGGTAGTCATCAATATGACGACTGTCAAAAAAATGGGCATTCAAAACCCAGAAGAAGTGTTGGGTCAAACCATCGGACAAGGAGGACGTGATCTACCTATTGTTGGTGTGACGAATGAATTTCACACTCATTCTTTTCGCACAGAACATATGCCTCTCATGCTGACTACAAAAAAAGAGTACTATGAAGGTGCTGGTATCAAGATTCGTCCCGATAATGTAGCTACTACTTTAGCCGCTATCGAAAACGCATTTGATCAAGTGCTACCAGAACAAGTATTCAATGGCGACTTTTTGGACGAACGTGTCGCTTCCTTTTACCAAGATGAACAACGGCAAGCTCTCATCTACCAGATTTTTGGTCTTATTGCCATTCTCATTTCTTGTCTAGGTATGTTTGGTTTATTGACCCACGCGGCACATCAGCGCGTGAAAGAAATCGGTATTCGAAAAGTGTTGGGCGCAAGCGTTCCGAGTCTGATTGCTCTACTTTCCAAAGACTTTATTCAGCTAGTTCTCATCGCTTTTGTGATTGCTACGCCGATTGCTTACTACTTCATGAATGAATGGTTGCAGGATTTTGTCTATCGCATTCAGTTGCAATGGTGGATGTTTGCGCTGGCAGGTGTTTCGGTCGTTGGCATTGCTTTGTTGACGGTGAGTTTTCAGAGTGTGAAGGCGGCGTTGGCTGATCCTGTGGAGAGTTTGCGAAGTGAATAGATCACACTGATTTCAACAAAGCCAAAAAATCAGTCTTTGAAATAACTTGAATTTTAGGAAAACCGATAAGGCTCAAAACGTTGAAGTCTTTGTCGTCGGTCACTAAATAGTCTGCATTGGCAGCAACTGCACAATCAGAAAACTTATTATCATCTGGATCTTTTTGAAGCAACTGCCAGAAATAATAAATGGGAACTTGAAAAACATAAGGAGATTTAAGTAATGCTTTCATAGTATTTTGAGCTACTTCTGCTCCCATGTGCTCTTCTATTTTCTCTTCATATTCTAAAAGAATATCAGTAGAAACAGCAGCAGAATAATTGCCTTGCAGCAGCTCAATAAAGATAGCATGACTTTCTGATTTGGAAGAGATGGAAACTAATAAAAGATTGGTATCTAGAATGACGATCATGTGTTTGCAGACTTAGTATCAGAAGTTCGCTGAACAGAATACGGCGTGCGCATCTTTTTATTCATCCACTGTTGCATGACTTGGTTGGATAAATTTTGTTCCTCCCAAACCTGATCGGCTGCTGCAATCGCCTTTTGAGCATAGTATAAACTGATTAACTGTTTAATGTCTCGAAGCTCATCTTCCGAAACAGAAGTAGCATAAAGCTCAAGTAGCTCCAGTTGCAAATTGCTCATTTTGTTAGAAGTCATCATTCTATGAATTGATTAATAAAAGTACACCTAATACCGATAATTAGTTTAATCCTGAATTCTGGTGAACCATAGAACTATGGAAGGCTGAAATGAACAGTTCATTCTTTCGATTATCGGAATGGGTCAGCGTTTGTAATATATACATAGATTTTTTAGCTAAAGCTGAAAACTATATAGCCCTCAGAAATCACATCTACAGAATGTGAAATAATTAAATCGTAACATTAAAAAGGTGGATTTACTACTGAACTCAGACTAAAGCAAAAAAAAAATGCTCAAAAACAACATCAAAATCACACTGCGCAACTTTTGGAACAATAAGTTCTATGGGTCGATCAATGTCATTGGTTTGACGATTGGACTGACAGCAGCCCTGCTCATCATTTTGTATATACAGCATGAGTTGAGTTTCGATCAATTTCTAGCAGATCATGATCGAATTCATCAAGTATTTTTGACGTCCTCGTATGGCGGTGAGGAGTTCACAACATCCAATACACCGCCACCTGTCGGCGAAACCATGCAGGCGGAATTTCCTGAAATTGAGAGTTTCACGCGCCACCATATGTTAGAAGATGTGGTCATGCGCTATGAGGATAACTTCTTTACCGAATCTAATGTCTGGGTGGTCGATTCTAACTTCTTGGAGTTCTTCTCTTTTCCATTGGTCGCAGGAGATCGAGCGACTTGTCTGGAAGGCGTGACTTCGGTCGTATTGACGGAAAGTACGGCGAAGCGATATTTTGGAGATGAATCGGCAGTAGGAAAGACCATTGAGCTAAAAAATAGTCCATTTACAGTGACCGCTGTCGTGGAAGATCCGCCGCGCAATTCTTCGTTACAGTTTGATGTATTAGCCCCCATTGCCGCTTCTGGCGCGGTGGATCGCTTTAGCTGGAGCTGGGTGTGGTTACAAATGGATACCTATGTTAAAACCAAAGACCCCATCAACGATGCGCAACGTGCTACTTTGGAAGCCAAGTTTCCAGCTATGGTACGCCAACATGCAGCAAGTGCTTATGCTCGTTTGGGCATTGATCTAGAAGCGTATTTCGCGCAGGGCAATCGTCGAGAATTTTACTTGAATCCGATAGCTGATGTGCATCTAAATAGTGCGACCGTCTATTCCCGATTATCCACTAAAGGCAATATCCAAGATGTCCACATTTTTGGAACAGTTGGTTTTTTCATTTTACTATTAGCATGCATCAATTTTATGAATCTGGCGACGGCTCGTTCGATGGGACGTGCCAAAGAAGTAGGCGTGCGTAAAATGTTAGGTTCAAAGCGAACGACCTTGATTCAACAGTTTTTGTCAGAAGCTTTGATCTATAGCCTAGTAGCAGGTGCAATCGCGATTGCCTTAGTGGGACTTTTCCTCCCAAAGTTCAACGAAATCATGCACCAAAATCTACAGTTTTCAGATTTGGGCAATACCTGGTCGTTGGTGGCATTGATTGGCTTGCCGATTCTAGCAGGTTTGCTGGCAGGGAGCTATCCTTCTGTTTATTTGTCTCGCTTTCAACCCATTAGTGTATTAAAAAGTCGATTGAGTACGTCCAAAGGAGAAAGTGCTTGGGTGAGAAATGGATTGGTTGTCTTTCAATTCACGATTTCTGTGGCTTTGGTCATTTGTACGTGGGTGGTTTTGCAGCAAATCAATTTTACCAGAACAGGCGATCTCGGCATGGATCAAGCAAATGTCCTCGTCATTCCTAATGCCAACTATTTGGGCGAACAAGAAATAGCCTTTAAACAAGAATTATTGAAGTTGCCAGCCGTGAAAAGTGCGACGTTGAGTTCTGATCTACCCTCTAGGAATGCATTTGGAGACTCTTACGCACCCGAAAAACAAGAATCGGAAAGTCATCTAGTCGAAGACGTCAACATTTATTCGTACCAAGTGGATGATGGATTTATCCCGACGATGGGGATCGAGTTGGCAGCAGGACGAAATTTTGATGAAACGCGCGGCGCAGATGCAGAGGCGGTCATCTTGAATGAAGCTGCCGTTGATTTTATCGGTTGGGAAGACCCGATTGGGAAGCGACTGATTTATCCTGGCGATGCACGAACGTACACAGTAGTCGGTGTCATGAAAGATTTTCATCCGCAATCGCTTCGTCAAGGCATCGAACCGTTTGCTATTTTTCATGAATCGTCCAATTCGTATGACTTGGGGAGAAGTTATTTGGCAGCAAAAATCGAAGCAGGTAGCGAGCGGCTTGTTCTCGATCAAGTCAAACAATTGTGGACGACATTCGCCCCTCAAGCACCGTTCAGTTTTTCTTTCTTCGATGAAGATTTGAACGCCCAATACCAGTCGGAAGCCCGCCTAGCTTCCATGCTAAGTACATTTACTTTTCTGTCTATTTTTATCGCTTGTTTAGGACTGTTTGGTCTCATCACTTACATCACACAGCAGCGTACCAAAGAGATTGGCATTCGGAAAGTGTTAGGCGCATCCGTCGTTAGTATTGTCGCTTTGTTTTCCAAAGATTTCATCAAACTGGTACTTATCGCGTTCGTACTTGCTGCTCCTATCGCTTACTATTTCATGAGCGATTGGTTACAGACGTTCGCCTATCGTGTTGACTTGCAGTGGTGGACATTTGCGTTGTCAGGTTTGGCGGCGATTGGTCTTGCACTTTTAACCGTGAGTGCGCAAAGTGTGCGAGCGGCACTACTCAGTCCTGTCGATTCATTGAAAAACGAGTAACCACATTTAATCGTCTTTCGCCTACGATTCCTCTATTTCATTGGATTCGTGAATAGAAAAAACTTACATTAAGTAATGATAACTTTTATTGTGAAATGGGGCAGAGGCATCAAAAATAGGTAATGCAAAGTATTGTTTGGAACAAGTGTAGAACAAGTCCTATTTGGCGGGGGGCTACGAGCCGCCACTGTTCGACGGAGGAGTTTGGCGGGTCTAGCGTTCCTGCCTGCCGCAAACGACAGTCAGGCAGGTTTGCCTACTTTTTTGGCAATGCAAAAAGTAGGAGCCCGTCGGCTTGAGACAGAATCCAAGCTTAGCGTGACTAAAGCAGTGCCATCACTACAGTTTTTATAGTTGATGCGTTTGCCCTGATTGCGAAATAGTCAAATTGAACTCAAAATAGAAAAAACAACAACCATGAGATACATACTTTTCATCTTCGCCCTTTTCACCACTCAATTCGCATTGGCACAGCCAGAAACAGTCGAATTAATGACTTTCGACAAAGTGATCATTAGCCCAAAAATCAAAGCAACTTTCATCCCTAGCAAAACCTCGAAAGTGGTGGTCACAGACAGTGAGGTGTCATTAGAAGAACTAAATATTGTCGTCAAAGGCAATACGCTAAAAGTCTATATTGACGATCACAAATTCTTACCCAAATGGGAACGACCAACCAACTATAGCGACAACACTGGTTATAAAGGCTATGTAGTCGAAGTTGCCATCTATTATACGCAACTCCATAAAGTCGTTATCCGTGGAGATAATGAAACTGTATTCAAAGGTCAGCTAGTCACCGATAAATTGAAAATCAAGAAATTTGGGGGCGATAACATCCGAATAGATGACCTACGAGCCGATAAGTTGAAGGTTGCCCTTTATGGCG
>CAYLPW010000204.1:0-9086 GCA_964385665.1 uncultured Saprospiraceae bacterium | reverse complement strand
TACACTAAACCCAACTTTAGAGAAAAATGGTAGGATAATAAACATCCACGTATCGACCGACTGCGAAAGTACACCCAAACCAGAAGGACCTAATAACCAAACAGTTGGATAGGCAATCCAAAACAGTGACAAATAGCCCGCTACTTGGTCATATACTTTTCCTAGTTCGTTTCCTTCTGAATAAGCGATTTTTCGGAATGGACTCCAAGTGATGTAGAAGATGACCACAAGTGCCAATACACCGATAGCAAAGAATAAATAGCGCAACGGATAATCGACCAAGTCACCCACCAGTCCACAGACAATCATGATGACATCTGCGGCGATGACTGTTGCTATCAATACACCGTTTCGTTTTTTCTTGAAATGATTAGCTGTAAAAGCGAGTGCCAGTAAAAGTAGGGGAGTAGTGATGATCCAGTCCACATAACGCGCCCAGTAAGTCGTTTGTCCAGCGATTTCTGTTTGTCCCAACCCGAACGCCATCGCTAAATATACCAAACCAGACCACACCGGAATTAAAGTAGCTACCAAGTATTCTTCTCGATGCACGCCTTTCGGATCGCGCGACCAATAGAAGAAGAGCAGTACGCTCAAGGACATCGCTATGGTATAAACAAGATATAGTGGATCAGCAGTTGGCATAGTTTAAGTTTTTTAATTCCTGATGATGCAACGGTGATAATGAAATTCATGTTCGATTTTTCTACCATTTGGTGTATTCTTTTAAACGCAAAAAGGTGCTAAGCTTCCGCTCAACACCTTTTGCTGCTGTCATGATGTGGTCGCTGCGCTGTGTTCCAGCTATTAGCCTTTAGCGATTAGCTGTTAGTTTTTCAGCAGTAAGTTGAAGTTCAGCGCGTTTGATTTATGATCTTAGCTAATTATCTGTCCTCACTACTAATAGACAATGTGATGAAATCAAGCAGATAACCGCTGAACAAGCTAACAGCTAAAGGCTAATAGCTAATCGCTCACCTAATCCACATTATCGTGCAAATACGGATTATTCGGGCGAATGCTCGGCTCTTCGTCATCCGAAATCGTCCAGTTAGAATGCTCTTGGCTATCCGAATGATGCACTTCATCTAAGCGAACCCCTCGACGCAAATACGCTGGTTCGTTTTCGAGTTCACTGACTACTTTTGGATTGTTTAACTTTACAGAAGTGGTGCTGCGTAAGCGTTCACGCCGTTTTTGGTCATTCATCGCTTGACGTCTGCGGGCTTCCTCTTCCTCTTGTTGCTCTTGCTCACTGATGAAGGGTTCTTTGTAGGAGTAGTTGTACTGATCGACGGCAGCGCGAACTTGATCGAACTCGAAAGTCGGTGCAGCCGATTCTTCCTCTTCTTCGATATTAGAAATGTCAGATAGTGGACTGCGCTTTGGACGAATATCATCATCTAGAGACACTTTGACACGCTCGTCTTGAACATTCAACCCTAGTTTGGCATTTTGACGACGGTTTTTCTCAAAACCTGTTGCAATGACCGTGACGCAAAGCTTATCACCGAGCGTTTCGTCGTAGCAATTTCCCCAAATCAAATCCGTGCCATAGCCAGCTTCTTCCTGCACAAATTCCGTAATCTCAAAGATTTCATCCATCGTGACTTCTGTCGTTCCAGAAGTAATATTTAGCAAAATATGCTGTGCGCCACGAATATCATTGTCTTCCAATAAGGGAGAGTTTAGTGCCTGATCGACGGCTACTTTCGCCCGATCTTCACCAGCTGCTGCTGCTGTTCCCATGATGGCTGCTCCACTTTCACGCATGACGGTATTGACATCCTCAAAATCCACGTTGACGTAACCTGGTACAGTGATGATTTCCGCAATTCCTTTCGCTGCGGTTGTCAAAATATCGTCCGCTTGTGAGAAAGCTTGTGATAAGACCAAGTTGCCATAGACTTGACGAAGGCGGTCATTAGAAATGACGATTAACGTATCGACGTTTTTCTTAAATTCTTGTAGTCCTTCGTTGGCTTGCTGCGCTCGTCGACGACCTTCAAAAGTGAAAGGTGTCGTGACGATACCTACTGTTAGAATATCCAACTCCTTGGCCGCACGCGCAATGATAGGCGCAGCTCCGGTACCCGTTCCACCACCCATTCCAGCCGTGATGAAGAGCATTTTGCAGTTGTTGGACAAATATTTTCTGATTTCTTCGATGCTTTCTTCGCAAGCTAATTTACCAATATTGGGTTTAGAACCAGCTCCACGACCATCGGTCAAACCTGGACCGAGTTGCATTTTGACTGGCACTGGACTTAAATCCATCGCTTGCGAATCGGTATTGCAAATGGCAAAGTCTACGCCTACAATACCTTGGTTATACATGTGTGTGACGGCATTGCTACCACCACCACCTACGCCTATTACTTTGATGATCGGCGCTTCGTTATTATCGTCTATAAGATTGAATATCATGATCTTACGCTTTTTAGTTAGTCAAAAGAAGAGTTAAATTGTAGTAAGACTTTAGACAATAGATGTTAGATATTAGACCAATCGATTATTCGCCCTATTTCTAATATTGACTATTTAGCTTACTACTAAAGGTGTATGAACAGCATTACGTGCTATTGACCAAGAAACGAAGACTGTCTATCGTCTAATGTCTAGCATCTTTTAATTAAAATTCTCGATCTGGCTCTGCCTCGAACCATTCTTTTGTTCGCTTAAATACTTGTTCGTACCATTTGTCGCCAGCTTCTAGTTCTACTTCTTTTTCTTCCTCTTCCACCTGCGGTTTTGGCTCTTCTTTCTTTGGTAGTGCAATACGTCCTTGCTCAATTTCTTCGACGGCTTTCAATAGCAAACCAATTGCTGTAGAATAGATTGGGCTACACACCTCTTCTTGGTAGCCGTGTCCCAAATGCTCGATTGGAATACCGACACGCGTTGGCATACCGACATGATAAGCGGCTAACTTTTCGATGTCGCGCATCAAGGCACCACCACCTGTCAAGACCAAACCACCGATCAATTTACGCTCAAAACCAGAACGCTTGATTTCCCAATAGACATGATCTAATATTTCTTCGACACGCGCTTGAATGACACGTGCTAAATTCTTCTCTGAAATCTCTTTTGCATCACGACCACGTAGACCTGGAATCGTAATGATCCGATTATCATAGACTTCTTCTGCCAAAGCCCCTCCAAAGCGAACTTTCAACTTCTCTGCCTGATGCTCCATGACTCGACAGCCTTCTTTGATGTCTTTCGTGATAACATTGCCACCGAAAGGAATCACTGCTGTGTGGCGAATAATACCTTCTTGAAAGATTGTAATATCCGTCGTACCACCTCCAATGTCGACCAAAGCAACACCAGCTTCTTTCTCCTCTTCATTCAAAACAGAAGTTGCCGAAGCAATCGGTTCTAATGTCATGCTCGCTGCTTTGAATCCAGCGCGTTCCACGCAACGATGTAAATTATTGGATGCCGTAATCTGACCAGTGATGATGTGAAAATTCGCTTCCAATCGAATACCTGACATCCCAATCGGGTCGGTGATGCCCTGCTCATTATCGACGGTGTATTCTTGTGGAATCACATGCAAAATCTTATCGCCAGGTGGCAACACGAGTTTGTGCATATCTTGAATCAATCGCTGAATGTCACGCTGACTAATTTCCGTATGATTGCTGTCGCGCGTCAAAATACCTCGATGCTGCAAGCTTTTGATGTGCTGTCCAGCAATGCCCACATGCACGTGCGTGAATTTTTCACCGACTTGTCGCTCCACGATTTCTACCGCCTCTGAAATGGCACGAACGGTCTTTTCAATATTAGAAACCACGCCACGCAGGACACCAGTAGAAGCGACGCGCGCCGTTCCTAAAATTTCTAATTTTCCATACTCATTGCGACGACCCGCAACGACACATACTTTTGTGGTGCCGATGTCGACGGCCACTACGATTGGATGTTTACTTGTAGCATTCATACGCTATTTAGTTTTTGGCTTTTTTCACTCTGCGATCAATAAGTTTGAGTCTTTCTCACTGCGAAAATTCCACCTGTAATTACTGGGCTGTTGGCTATTCCCGATACCGATAACTATCGAGTATCGGGATTGGCTGTTCAGCACTTAGTTTTTAATTCGTATCTTTTAGCTGAATGACTGTTCATCAGCTTTTGACGTATGAATAAATTCATACGCTTTTGTTATAATTTCATTCTAATCGAAAGCCTTCGTTTGCTCTCACCCTCTCATCTCTCTCACACTCTCAAAATCTCATTTTCTCATTTTCTGCACACAACCTGATTCTCAAATCGTATGTCAATTAATTCATATTTCGTCCAGCCTTCACGGGGTAGGGCTTCTTTGTAAAATATCTTTAAGCGTTGCAGTTTTTGCTCCGCGTTTTCGGCATCTAGATAGCGTCCAAACAGAATTTGTTGCTTGCCTAGTTTTGGGATTAAAAGGATGTCGCTATTTTGGCTGACGTGTACTTGCTCGATCAATCGATCGAAAAATTCGTCTTTTTGTAGTCGCTGCACGAGCGTGAATAAATCATTCAAATGATGTCGCTCATTTTGCATAAAGTTGGCTTCGTAGGGTTTGATGAAACCTGTTAATACCAATACACGGGGCGTATAGTGATCCGATAGCGGCATATAGTTGCCTTCGCGATCTAAATAATAGCTTCTATTCTCCCCATCAATGATGCGAACTACTGGCTGTCGCTGTTGAATGCGGGCGTGAACCAGATTCGTGCGATCAATAAATACGTCTGCATTTTTGACAAATAGATTGCGCTCTAATACGCGTTCTGCTCGTTGCACATCAATTTCTTTCAACGCGTTGTCCGTAATGCCATAAGTAAAGCTTTCTTGTAGCAGTTCGCGCACTTCGTCTTTCGTAATCAAATTACTATCGGCTGCAAATACATCTTCAATCTCCACTTCAATCCGATTGGCGGAGTAGGTGCGCTGCTTTTTGTTCACAGCAGACACCACTGAGATCACACCGAGAATACCGGCGATGATCCAAGCGAACTGTTTGACCCCAGATTGAAGTTGCGGTTGTTTCATTGTTTTTTTAAGATGTTAGACTATAGACGTTAGATTTTAGACTGATTCGGCAGCTAACTGCTGGATTACAGGAGCTATATATTTTTGGCTTTAGACAGAAAATATATGTATACTAAATTAGTTTTTAGTAAAGTAACTATGTGTTCTATGTGCCTATGTGTTTCCATTTTATATAGTTCTTAGTAGCTGATTATTACAAAATCAAACTTTATCATCTTTTCAATTTCAAAATCTCCTCCACGATCGCTTGCGTCGCATTCGGCTTTGCCAATTGCTTAATATTCCTTCCCAACTCCGCTTTTCGTTCTTCTTCCTTCAGCAGTTCCAAAGCAGTCAGCAACAAAGTCTCTTTCGCATCGCTATCTTTTACCAATAGCGCAGCTGATTTGTCGACCAAGGCTTGCGCATTCTTCGTTTGATGATCTTCCGCAACATTCGGCGATGGCACTAGAATAGCTGGCTTTCCAACTAAACACAATTCCGAAATCGTCAACGCACCTGCTCGTCCAATAATCACATCTGCTGCGGCATACGCCAAATCCATTCGGTCGACGAAAGCGAGTGGATGCACATTCGATAACAGAGCCGCTTCACTTGACACCAATGCGCCATGATAGTAACTACCTGTCTGCCAAATCACTTGTACCTCTGCATCGCGTAGCAAATCGGTCTGTTCAGCAATAGATTCATTAATCGTTCTTGCGCCCAAACTGCCACCAAATGCAAAAATGACTGGCTTTCCTTTTTCTAAACCGAAGTACGCATACGCTTCTTCTTTCTTCGCTTCCAAATCCGCAATATCGTTGCGCACGGGATTGCCAGTTAGTACAGTTGGTTTATTTTTAAAATAGCGTTCCAATCCTTCATACGCCACACAAATCGTATGTGCTTTTCTACTCAATAACTTGTTCGTGATGCCAGGAAATGAGTTTTGTTCCTGTATCAGCGTCGGAATGTTAGAGCGACCTGCTGCGTAGAGTAGGGGACCGCTGGCGTAACCACCGACGCCCACTGCCACATCTGGACGAAAGCGTTTGATGATGCCTCGTGCTTTCATCAAACTACTCAATAAATTGAAGGGTAATTTGATGTTTCGGACACTCATTGCTCGATCAAATCCTCTAATTTTCAAGCCTTTAATTGGGTAGCCTGCTTTCGGCACTTTTTCCATTTCCATCTTTCCCAATGCACCCACAAACAAAATGTCAATAGTTGGATCGACTGCTTTCAGTCCATCTGCTATGGCGATTGCTGGATAAATGTGACCGCCTGTTCCACCTCCACTAATGATTACCTTCATGCTCGATCTACGTATTTGCTGACACTCAAAATAATGCCAAACGCGATACACGTAAATAGCAAAGACGTACCTCCCAAACTCAACATAGGCAGCGTCAATCCAGTCACGGGAATTAAATCCACAGCCACCGCCATATTCATTAAAGCTTGAATGACCAATAGAACACTCAATCCGATGGCCAGCATAGAGCCGAACGTTTTGGAGCTTCTGGTTACTAATTTGGATACTCTTACAAATAGCAAAATGTATAAAAACATGATCAAAAAGCCACCGACTAGCCCATATTCTTCAATAATAGTCGCGTAGACAAAGTCTGAATACGCATGAGGCAACACGTAATGTTGTACGCTATTTCCAGGTCCTAATCCAAAGTATTCGCCATTCGCAATAGCGATTTTAGCTTGTGTGATTTGATAGGGGTCAACATCACTTTTGAAATCGTTGATTCGCTTTACCCAAGTCGACGTACGACCGAATATTTCTGGATAAATGTCGCCCAACATATAAATGAAGGAGAATACAATCAACCCAGCTAAAAACAATGTTCCGATAAACTTCACCGGCACACGACCGACAAACATCATCGTCAAACAAGTAAAAAACAAGACGGCTGCTGTCGATAAATCCGCAGGTGCAATCAAGCCACACACGATCAAAACGGCTGTCAAAATTGGCAGAAACGCTGCCTGAAAGTCCTTGATCGTATCCTGTCTAGACGTAATTTCTTTCGCTACAAATATGACTAACGCCAACTCCGCAAAGTCTGAACTTTGAAACGTAATGCCTACAAAAGGTATCTCTACCCATCGACGCGCTTCATTCAAATCGACTCCTGCTGCCAGCGTATAGATGAGCAAGGGGATAGAAATGAGCAACAGATAAGGCGCAGCGACTAGGTACTTTTTGTAATTCATCAAAAAGCAAGCGTAGGCGATGACCAATCCTAAACTCAAAATGACTACATGCTTCAATAGGTAGAACTCCGTATTGCCTTCCGCCTTGCGGTAGCTCAATAAGTCGGTCGAACTGTACACGATCAACACCGAGATGATGGACAGCACCAGTAGGATTGCCCAGATGACTTTGTCACCTCTCAATTGTTGATAGAGTTGATTGCCTAAAGACATGTATTGCTCAAGATGTGAGATTATGAGATGTGAGATATGAGACGCTTCTCAAACGTCTTTTTTACTCACGGCATCAATATCTCCATTCTATAAAAAGTAGCGTTTCGTTCAGCTACTTTTTAAAGCTGAGCGTGGGCTACCGTAATTTCAGTGTTAGTATGGTGAAGGCAGCTAATAAAATAGCGACCAACCAAAAGCGCGTCACGATCTTGACTTCGGGCATACCGAGTTTTTGATAGTGGTGGTGCAAAGGAGCCATCTTGAAGATGCGTTTGCCTTCACCAGTTTTGCGCTTCGTATATTTGAAGTAACTGACTTGAAGAATAACGGAAAGATTTTCGGCTAAGAAGATGCCGCAGAGGATGGGAATTAACCACTCTTTGCGGAGCAAAATCGCTAAAGCAGCAATGATGCCACCTAAGGTCAAACTGCCTGTATCACCCATGAAGACTTTCGCCGGATACGAATTGTACCACAAAAAGCCCAAACATGCTCCAATGAAGCAAGCCGTGAAAATCACTAATTCTTGCGCTTCGGGTAAATAGAGGACACCGAGATAGGTGGAAAAATTGAGGTTGCCAGATATGTAGGCAAAGACAACTAATACACCACCAATGATTCCTGAAACACCTGTTGCCAAACCATCCAAACCATCGGTTAGATTTGCTGCGTTGGAAACGGCGGTGAGGATGAAAATGACGAGTGGTACAAACACCACCCAAACAAATTTTCCTGCATTGTCGCCCAAAAACCACAGCCAATCGCGATAGTCCATTCCACTTCCTTTTTTCGCAAAAGGAATATTGGTCAAGGTTGTTTTGACGTGTGCAATTTCTACTCCTTCTTGTCCTTCTACTTCGCTCTCGAATGTCCGAACGATGGTGTAGTCCTCTGCTCGTGCTTTCTCCGCATCCATTCGCACCACAATTCCATTGCTGTACAACATCGTCAAGGCGATGACTAAACCCACAAATACTTGTCCGAGTATTTTGAATGTACCTGACAAGCCTTTTTTGTTCTTTTTGAACACTTTGATGTAGTCATCCGTGAAGCCAATCGCAAACAGAAAAAGCGTGGTGAAGATCATCAAGAGGATGTAGACATTGTCCAAACGCGCAAACAACAAACACGGTACGAGAATCGCCATCACGATGATGATACCGCCCATGGTCGGTGTGCCTTGCTTTTGTAATTGTCCTTGCAATCCCAAATCTCGAACGGTCTCTCCAATCTGTAATCGCTGCAAATACCGAATGATTCGTCCGCCAAAGATCATGCTAATGATGAGGGACAGCGAAAAGGCAGTACCTGCTCGAAACGTAATGAATTGATACAAGTCTTCTCCTGGAAACTCGAAGTTTTCCGATAAGAATTTGAGTAAGTGATAGAGCATAAAGTGTTGTTGTCGTTAGCTCTGGGAGCTAATCTGTTTTCTCACGCTGCAAAGGTAAGTATTGGCTATTAGCTATTGGCTATTGGCTGTTAGCTTTTTCAGCTTTCTACTGTTTCATTCTGCTTTTAATACTCAAGTTCTCTCCAACACGTATTTACATTCTTGTTGATTAATCAACATTTTATACGCATTCATTCTCTCATATTCTCACTGTCTCTCATCT
>CAYLPW010000203.1:1539-9098 GCA_964385665.1 uncultured Saprospiraceae bacterium | reverse complement strand
CACGCTGCACCAATCTCCGCCCCAGCGTCCCAGTCAATGCCCCCAATCCGCCCATCAAACCACCGAGCGTCGCTGTAGCAAGCAGCAGATTCATATAACTCAAGCCACCTAAAATCTCTCCCATCTGGGTAGGCAATATCCGTTGCGCTTCGGTACGCGTCAAGAAGAATGCTACTAGCAACCAAACACTTGCTGTTGCTAGCAAACCCACCGCGAAACTCAAAACTGGACGTGGCTGTAAGACAGCAGCAATGACCAGCGCGACGATGACCAGCGACCACCATGGTAAAAACAGTTGGAGTAGCCACGTTAAAAGGATCGTCAACCCAAATTGTAATAATGTATTTTTCATATCTATGAGGCGTTAATTGCTTACTGATCGTATGAATGAATTCATACGCTTTGTATGATTTCGTTCTTTATTTTGGTTTTAGTTGTTGCGTATACAACTGCTTTTCCCCCAACTCATCAGCTTCTTTCACGAAAGACAATTCATAATACTCCTCGCCTATCCACGTCTCCAACATATTGTCATAAAATGGACTAGCAGGATTGCCCGACTGCCCACCAGGATAGACGGCGTAGCCTTTAGGTGTTTCGCTCATTTCGACGACCATCCGCCAAGAAGGTCCTGCCGTTCGGCTGATTGCATTGGGAGAAAGGCTGTAGCCATTCGCAGGAATGTTGTAGCGTCCAAACGGTTCGATACTACGTGACAAATGGGCTACATAAGTTTCGCGGTGATCCTGCCAAGTGTAATCTGCATCTTGTAGTCGATATTCTAAGCCTTCCGTCATGCTCAAAAAAGATTGTGTCACGATGTCGCTCGGCGTCTCTCGTTCAGGCGTAGCCGTGATGTCCCAAAATACATTCAGTGGATGATTTTCTAAAATATCTATCGTTCGCCATTTTCGGACTGACATCACTGAAATAGTATCATCGTACGCGCGAATTTCATCCCACAACAACTCGTTGAAATCTTCAAACCATTCGACAAATAAAATAGGCGCGACTGCTTCTTTCGTAAAGGTATAATCCCAATCACCCAATAACTGTACGAGTCCTTTTTGTACAGCATTCAACTCGTTTTGCTCCAAATTAGACAACAGCAACGGCAAGGCTTCTTCTGCAAATAAACTATAACTGCTCGTCTGCAAATTCATCATATCTTCTATGGTCGCATCGTCCAAACTATCTAACACACGGTTGATGTATCGACCTCGATATTGATCGAAGCTTTCTCGATTGTATGGATACGGATAGGTGTCGTCCGTGGTGCGTTGATTGGCAGAAGCTACAAAATCGCGCGGTGGATTAACCGATTTCGGTAGTTCTTTGTAAGGAATAAAACCCATCCACTCGTTGCGTTGCACGTCTCCTTTTTGGACAAATCGACCCTGTTCGACACGCTTAATCGGCAAGTGTCCCACAATGTTCATCGCAATCGTACCATCTGTACTGGCAAAGACAAAGTTTTGGGCAGGCGTTTCATAATCTGCACAAGCTGCGTCAAATTCATCGTAATTTTTAGCGGCATTGATGCGCGGAAAGATGGTCATTTCTTCGGAATTGGGTGTTTTCAAAGATACCCAATGCATCGCTAAATCGTGATAATCATCTTCTGTCGAGCGATAAACGATAGGTCCAAAATGCGTGTAGCGAACCGTATCTAAGATCAGTTCGTCACTTCCTCTTACTTTGATTTCCTCAATGACCAATTCGGATTCGCGCTCTTTGCCATTGAACCGATAGCGTGTTTTTGCTTCGTCCACCCAATCAATCGCATACCAATCGGTCACGTCTTGACCCACATTTGTCGATCCCCAAGCAATATGCTCATTGAACCCAATAATGACACCTGGCAGTCCTGGAATACTTGCTCCATACACATTGTGATTAGGCGTGTGCATTTGAATTTCATACCAAATCGCTGGCAAGGTCATTTGTAAGTGTGGATCGTTGCACAAAATCGGGTTGCCACTCGCGGTTTTGCTGCCTGCAACTGCCCAATTGTTGCTCCCAATTCCGTCGGCGACCATCGGCAATTCAGGATAAGGTAATAGTTCGCCGATCAACACTTCGCTCGTATCTTGGAGTAAAAGTTCGGTGCTATCATTAGCGAAAATAGTGCCGCGTGGAATGATGGGCGACTGCTCTGGATTGAATTGTGGATAGAGGAAGTCGAAGGTTTCGCGTCCGAAGATTTCTAAGCTATTTGTTGCTGCTAAATCTTCGTAACGGAAGTTCAAACTCAGCGCCATATTCTTCTGAAAAATCGCCGACTTTTCGACCGACCATTCTTCTGGCGCGTAGCCCAACAGTTTGTATTCAATCGGGTAATCTTTAGGAGAAAGGGAACGGATATATGCGTTGACGCCATCGACATAGCTTTGCAGCAGACTGGCATTCGGACTTTTATTCCAACTTTGTGCCGCACGTTGCGCCGCCGCTTTGATCCCTCTGCGTCGCTGCAATCGATCATAGTCTAGCGTCGCGTCGCCCATGACTTCTGATAGTGTTCCACTAGCAGCCCGTACAGCAATATCCATTTGCCACAAGCGATGTTGCGCCGTCACGTAGCCTTGTGCGAAAAGCGCGTCTCGATCATTTTTAGCGAAAATGTGAGGTACTAAACGATCATCGTAGATAATGTTAACTTCATCTCTTAAACCGTCTAATTTTAGATTCTTGTAGGTCTTTTTAGACTCAACTTGTGCATTTTGCCAAAAACCGTTAAATGGACTCAATAAAGGTGCGACAGCAGGTACTTCTTGTCCAAACGGGTTCGGAATAGATAAGACCCAAGTAAGCGCGATGGTTAGGAGTAAGCTCAATACAAAGGGTAGGAATTTCATGCACTGATTTTAATTTTGTCGTAAGCGTGCAATTTAGCTAAACTTTTGAAACACAACGACATCTGCCTTGCGAAGTAGATAAGCGAGTAGGCAAACCTTTGTAAAGCTGCACAGATACGTATTAAATTGAAATTCATGTGAACCTTACAAAGGGCTGCCCGCACACTTTTTGCTGATGTAACCTTCGCAAGCTAAGCGTACAGCTCAAAAACAGCGTTCACCAAGGCTTGCTCATTCGGTGCTTTCGCGATTTTTAATTCACAAAATCCCATTTTCCGCAAAGCAGCAGCCGTTGTGTTGCCAATAGCAATAATGCGTTGTCCAGGCTGCAACTCATGGTGGTAAAAATACGCTTCGGCATTCAACGGGCTGGTAAAGATAAGTATTCGACGGCTTTCCATAACGTAGTGAGTTTTCGGCTTGTTGGTATAAACGACTAAATCATATACAATAATATGATTATATAATAATTTCTGCACCGATTGGCGCGACCGTTGAGCTTGTGGGAACAATACGCGTTGGTTGGTCGATTTGAGTGAGAAATTGGCAGCTACAGATTCGGGTTGACCATCACCAATAAAATGTGGTTCGTGACCAGCAAGACGCAGCTCTTTAGCTGTTCCCTGACCTATACACGCCCATTTGATGGTGGAAAAATAATCATCAGGCAACGTGATCTTTTCGCAACCTTTAAAAAAATACTGAACGCCTTTTTTACTGTAAAAAAACACCCAATCGGTCAGCGGTACAACATCAAAAGATTTTGCTTCAAATTCAATTAGAGAAAATGCCGTAAACGGGATGTTAGCAGCCTTCATTTCAGCTCGAAAGATACTATCTGTACTCAGGTCTCGACTAATAAATACACCTTTCATTTGCTAGGATTCGATAGGCGTATTGAAAGCTTTTAGGACTCGTTCCGGTAAGTCAGCAGCCGTCGACATGGACAGTTGTACCCGTTGTAAAGGCGCGTTCCACTCGTTCGCTTTGGCTGCCCAAACGTGATAATTGCCCATTTGATCGATTCGACAATAAACGCCCAGCGGCATATGACAACCACCTTCAAACAGATTTAGCACCTTACGCTCTATCTTCACCGCCTGTGCCACATCTCGGTCGTGCAAACGCATGAGTAAGCGTCGTATTTCTGTATCGTCTTTATTAACTTGATAGGCTAATACACCTTGTGCTGGAGCAGGAACAAACTCTCTTGGGTCAAATTTAATAATGTGGTAGTTGGAAACGTCAATTTCTAAACGTGTCACTCCTGCTGCCGCCAACATGATCGCATCGAATTCTCCTTCATCCAATTTCCGAAGGCGCGTAGGCACATTTCCACGAATATCTCTCAGTTCAATGTCGCTTCTAAAGTCTAATAATTGTGCTTTTCGACGTGCGGAAGAAGTACCGACAACTGCATTTGGCTTCAACTTCAACAACTGATCTTCCGCAACTGCTTCTTTTTTAATAATCAACCAATCAGCAGGATTTTCACGATACGATACGGCTGAAATTACTAACCCTTCTGGCATCGTAGTCGGCAAATCTTTCATTGAATGCACCGCCAAATCTACATTGCCTTGTAGCAACTGCTCTTCTATTTCTTTCGTAAAAAAGCCCTTTCCCTCTATTTTATCGAAACTCAAATGCTGGATGCGATCTCCTTTTGTTTTGATGATCTCCAATTCCGATGCTACACCAATCTGTTCCAACTGATGTTGTACAAAATAGGCTTGCCATAATGCTAATTTGCTTCCTCGTGTCCCAATTCTGACTATTCTTTCCATTGTCGAAAATTTGGGCGAAGGTATTGATAAACCTCCAAAGTATGGAAAAGGGGAACTATCAACTTTACTTTAGTAGTTGAATACTGACATACTGGCGATAAAACAGTTCGACAGTTCCAACAATTCAACAAACGAATTATCTTCGTGGCTACAACTATGATCGTTTATGACAAAAGAATACAAACGCTACCTCGTTACCTCCGCCCTACCCTATGCAAATGGTCCACTGCATATTGGACATTTAGCTGGCGCGTATCTACCTGCTGATATTTATGTTCGCTATTTGCGCTTAATCGGAAAGGATGTGGTATATGTGGGTGGTTCGGACGAACATGGAGCAGCCATTACAATCAAAGCGAAAAAAGAAGGCATTACACCTCAAGAAATTATTGATAAATACCATGAACAGTTTGAGCATACGTTTCGTAAAATTGGTATTTCATTTGACCATTATCATCGCACGTCCGCGCCTTTACATCATCAAACATCCCAAGAATTTTTCCGAACGCTCAATGAGAAAGGGGAGTTTTTAGAAAAGACGACTGAACAATATTTCGATGAAAGTGCGCAACAATTCTTAGCCGACCGCTACATTACTGGCACTTGTCCTGTCTGCAATTATCCAGATGCGTATGGCGATCAATGCGAGAATTGTGGAACGTCTTTGAGTCCAACTGAATTGAAAAATCCACGCTCTACGCTTTCTGGCGAAACACCTGTATTGCGCGAAACGACACATTGGTTTTTACAGCTGGATAAGTATGAAGAATGGCTACGCGAATGGATAGAAACTGGTCAATTGGATGGCAAGCAGCTACACAATCCAAAAGATTGGAAGAACCATGTCGTTGGACAATGTAAATCGTGGCTGGACACTGGTCTGCAAGCCCGAGCGATGACGCGCGATTTGGATTGGGGGATAGATGTGCCACCCGAATTGCCGAATGCGGAAGGGAAAAAGTTGTACGTTTGGATGGACGCGCCGATTGGCTATATTTCTTCGACCAAGCAATGGGCAGCCAACAATGGAAAAGATTGGGAACCGTACTGGAAGGATGAAGATACGGCATTAATTCACTTCATCGGGAAAGACAACATCGTGTTTCACTGCTTGATCTTTCCTGCTATTTTGAAAGCAACTGGCGAATACATTTTACCTGTCAACGTGCCTGCTAATCAGTTTATGAACCTAGAAGGTGACAAAATTTCCACTTCTCGCAACTGGGCAATTTGGGTGCATGAGTACGTCGAAGAATTTAAAGGACGAGAGGACGAATTGCGCTACAACCTGATCAAAAACATGCCTGAACAGCGCGATAGCGAGTTTACCTGGAAAGGCTTTCAAGAAACAAACAACAATGAACTAGTCAACAACTTAGCTAATTTTATTAATCGCGTTATCGTTTTAGTCAATAAATATTACAATGGTCGACTCCCAGTATTTGACGATAGCTTAACTATAAAATGTAGTCAAAACGCTAATATTCAGACAAGCTATACGGCTGAACTGAAAACCATAGCTGCTCATTTAGAACGTATCGGGCAACATATCGAGCAATTTGAATTTCGAGCTGCTTTGTCCGCGATGATGGAATTGTCTTCGGCAGGCAATCAGTTGTTGCAGTTTAATGAGCCTTGGAAGTTAGTCAAAACGGATGAAGCGCGTGTTCGGGTCGTAATGCACTTAGCGACACAGTATGTCGCTGCTTTGCAAATTGCTTGTCGCCCGTTTTTGCCGTTTACGTCAGATAAGATTGGGGCATTGTTGCGGTCTGTTGCTATTTTGGAAGAAGGCGAATGGAAAAAGGCAATTGCTACCTTATCTGCTGGTGAAATGCTCTTGGACAATGGACACGAAATCGGTCAGCCCGCCCATTTATTTGCTCGTATGGATGATGCGTTAATTGAGGCTCAGGTAGAAAAGCTTCGTTTGTCTAACGCAAAGGAAACACAAGATACTGTTATCTTCACAGAGGTAAAAGTCGACTACGAAGAAGTGAAAGAGACCATCGCATTTGATGATTTTACGAAATTGGATTTGCGTACTGGTACTATCGTGGCAGCAGAAAAAGTGAAGAAAGCGGATAAGCTATTGCACCTGACGGTCAATCTAGGCTTTGAAGAACGCAGTATTGTTTCTGGCATTGCTCAATTTTTTACGCCCGAAGAAGTCGTTGGTCAGCAAGTAGTCATCGTCGCTAATTTAGCTCCTCGTAAACTGCGTGGCGTCGAATCGCAAGGCATGATTTTGATGGCAGAAAATACGGATGGCGAATTGGCGTTTGTGTCGCCGAAAGATGGATTTGGGAATGGATTTGTGGTTAGATAGATATGAGATCGCTCCGTTTTGAGTATTGAGATGTGAGACAATAGCATAGGTGCGACTAAAGTCGTACCCTTTTGTTATGGATTAACCGGTCGATTGAGGCTACATAACAACAGCGTATGATTTCAGTCATACGCATCTAAAGTTGGATATTAGCTATTGGCTGTTAGCTCATTCAGCGTCAGCTAACATTCAGCTATAGCAACATAGCTTTTTGTTATTTTGCTTATTCTTTTACAAACAATTGTGAGATATGAGGCAATCACGAGCTGAACTGTCTCATATCTCAATACTCAAAGCGAAGCGATCTCACATCTCCTACCCCAACAACTTCCCCGCTTTCAAAAAAGGTTGATTGTACTGCCGTTCACCCGTCGCTCGATACATCGCATTTGCAACGGCTCCAAAGACAGGTGGAAACGGTGGTTCGCCCAATCCTGTCGGTGCCATCTCATTTTGCACGAAATGCACGTCAATCTTTTTGGGAGCTTCGTCCATTCGGATCATTCGATATTGATGAAAGTTGTTCTTTTCTGGTGCGCCATCCTTGAATGTCATTTCTCCAAAAAATGCATTGCCAATTCCATCTAC
>CAYLPW010000203.1:0-1439 GCA_964385665.1 uncultured Saprospiraceae bacterium | reverse complement strand
CCTACTGGTTGTTCTTCCGCCCGCTTCAAGAGTTCCAAGCGAAAATCAATTGGGTCTTTGCCCATCGTTTCTGCCAATTCATCCAAGAAAGCTTGTTCTGCTCCTGCCATAAAATTGGAGCGTGGCGCGCGGAATGCACCAATGGAAATGTTGGATGGAATCGACCATTCCTCTGCTTTATAATGGTCGATTGCGCCAGCAGGAAAACGATTCGCAAAGAGCGGACTTTCTGGTACGCCACCAGCTTTGATGTGTAGTGCTAGCAGTTTATTATTTTCGTCCAATGCAGCGCGATAGATCGCTTGATACGTTGGGCGATAAATACCTTGTGTCATATCATCTTCGCGTGTGTAGATGAGCTTGATTGGGGCATTCACTTTTTGTGAAATTAAAGCCGCTTCGATGACGTAATGTCCATACGCTTTGCGACCAAATCCGCCACCCATACGCGTCATATCCATCTGAATATTTTCCTCTGGAATCCCTAGACTGGCAGCTAAAGCAGGTACAATCATGCTTGGAATCTGGATAGAAGTGGCAATGTAAGCTTGATCGCCTTGTACGTGCGCGAACGAGTTAATGGGTTCCATACAATTGTGCGCCAAATAAGGAGCAGTGTACGTACGCTCGATGACTGTTGCAGCCTTTCTAAAAGCCGCATCAGGATCGCCGTCTATGCGAACCACTGTACCTGCTTCGGCAGTAAAAGCTTCCATTTGTGTTCGGTGACTTTGGGTAGATTCTAAACCAGCAGGAACAGTTTGTTGGCTGATATTGCCTCCCCAACCCTTGACATCTTGTTGGTACGTATCGAAGGGCTGCCATTCTATTTTTAGCTGCTTTCTAGCTTGCATGACCTCCCAAGTCGAGTTGCCGACAATAGCGACCAATTCTGGAAAAGCATTCGCATCAAAGCTATGTCTGGCAAAATCATCCTTGTAGGTCTTGATGGCAACTACATCCTTGATACCAGACATCGCTTTGGCTTCGCTCGCATCAAACGATTTCAACGTCATACCAAAAGCTGGCGGATGTTCTACCATAGCGATCAACATACCTTCTTGTTGAAAGTCGATTCCAAACATTGGCTTGCCAGTTACAATCTCATGGAGGTCGACATTCTTTTGAGATCGACCAATCAGTTTGAAATCACCGACTGCTTTTAGTTCTACTTCTTCGGGAATAGCGACTTGAGCAGCGGCAGAAGCTAGTTCGCCATAATGTGCTGATTTGCCACTTGCTTCATGGTACAAAACACCTGCTGCTGTCGTGATTTCTGCCACTGGCACCTCCCACGCTTGCGCAGCTGCTTCTCGTAGCATTTGTCGAGCAGAAGCACCCACCATGCGCAGCGGCTCCCATCTTGACATGATACCTCGACTACCGCCTGTGAATTGCATTCCAAAATTTTCGGGATGATAAGGTGCTTGTTCGACGAC
>CAYLPW010000202.1:0-9105 GCA_964385665.1 uncultured Saprospiraceae bacterium | reverse complement strand
TACTTTAACAACTTATTTTTGACTGACCTTCAGAATAAGTTGTCATAATTTTTTTGGCTTACTACTTATAGCTTAAGTTTAGCGATAGCAGTTGGAATGATTGTTAGGTTGTTTTGACTGCTACGAATTTTAGCAGTAATTTATTTGAGCAACGGATTGTCGAAGGTTGTACCTTCGATACGATATGCTAATCTGAAAAGTAAAGAACTTATAGCAGCATGACGAGCATAAGTTTCATCGAAGGTGCAACCTTCGACGATCGGGGTTTAAGTTATAGGTCTTAGGAAGTTACTTCAACGCCTTCTTATACGCCGCCAAACATCGCTCGCGCGCTTCTTTATGATCGACAATAGGCTCAGGATACGCGTCGGTATCAAATTCTTCAACCCATTCTTTAATGTACTCGTAGTTTTTGTCAAATTTTTCGCGCTGTGAGTACGGATTGAAGATGCGGAAATAAGGTGCTGCGTCTGTTCCGCTGCCTGCCGCCCATTGCCATCCACCATTGTTACTCGCCAGATCGTAGTCGATCAATTTTTCAGCAAAATACGCTTCGCCCCATCGCCAGTCAATCAATAGATGTTTGGTCAAAAAACTAGCAGTAATCATGCGCACACGGTTGTGCATATAGCCAATGGTGTTGAGTTGTCGCATGCCTGCATCGACGATGGGATAGCCAGTTTTGCCGTCGCACCAAGCTTTGAATTCCTCCTCGTTGTTGCGCCATTCGATATTATCGTATTGTTCTCGGAAGGCGTAGTCGACAACTTTTGGGAATTGATTCATGATATTGGAATAGAAATCGCGCCAGATCAATTCATTGAGGTAGGTTTCATTGTTTTCTCGCGCTTTCTTCGCTTTCTCGCGTACGCTGATTGTTCCAAACCGATAGTGGACGCTTAGTCTAGACGTACCCTTTTCTTTCCACGGATAGTTTCTAGTTTTGCCGTAGTTCTCAAGGACTTCCTGTTCCAATTCACGCTCGGGAATGGGTCGCGTTTCCCCTTCAAAGCCCATTTCCTTTAGTGTCGGAATTTTGGTTGGTTTCGTTTGGTGTAGATTGGAAAAATAGTTTTCATTAGGATAAGGTTTGAGGTAGTACGAGATGGATTCTCCGTCTTTCGTTTCGTCCATTCGACTGTCGAGTTTGGACTTCCATATTTTGCTGTACGGCGTAAATACCACGTACGGATCGCCGTCTTTTTTGGTCACTTCATCGTTGTCGAAAATGACGTGATCTTTGAAGTGGTGAAAGTTGATGTCTTTTTCGCCAAGTATTTCTTTGATGTTTTTGTCTCGTATTTTGGCGTAAGGTTCATAGTCACGATTGGTGTAGACCGCATTCAGATCATGCTGTTCACTAATCTCCGCCCACACTTGTTTTGGATAGCCATAATAGACCAATAAGTCGCTGCCTTCTTTTTCTAATTGCTCTTGTAATTCATGAACCACATCATGCAGAAAAGTAACTCGCGCATCGTCGGCAGGCAACTCATCTAAGATATTTCGATCAAAAATAAAAACTGGCTGCACTGGATGTTCCGCTTTGAGTGCGCGGTAGAATCCAGCATTGTCGTGTAGTCGTAAGTCTCGTCGAAACCAAAAGCAATTGATCGGCATAAAAATGGTATTTGGGGCGTAACAAGAAGCTGTAATTTTTGTTGACGACTATTCGCTCAACTCCTCGGTTATTGTCTTCACTCGCTCTGCATAGTTCCGCAACTCTTCAGGCAATGCATCTACACGAGTATCAAGCAACCAAAAACGATTGATGTCTTCCGACTGCCATTGCAAGAAAATACTACCCTGGTCAGCTGCATCTGGACTGCCATAGATAGTATCTTGTGCTGTGGTCAGTAGCTCTGGAAAGTCGTTTAATAAAGGTAATGCTCTTTCGTAATCTTGTTCTGGTAGTGCTTCTGTTTGAAAAGGAATCGGCTCATCCAATCGCAAGCGCTCTACCCCATCTTCTGCAAACAATTCACCATCTTCTATCTTGAATAGGCGGACACATTCATCACCTAAACAAAAGCCATACGACAGCCCAAAAATGAGTGTTTCGTTGCTGCTGTTTGATTGTTGAATATCTTCCTTCTCGCACGCACCAATAAGTAGCAACAAGATTATTCCTAGTAGTAATCGGTAATTTTTCATGTTCTTCTCTATTTTAATTTATTCATCCATAGAACTATAAAATCGTTCTGTCCGTTTGCAAAGACGTATCATTCCCCTACAAACGTTGGGTTTAATCTACCTTTACACATGAGTATTACATTAATCATTATTATTTTGACCGCTTTGATTTCGTATCGCGCCCTGAACAACAGAGCGATGTTCGAGCAGTTAAAGCATTCGCCTTATTCGGAATCGCGTAACAATGAGTTCTATCGCTTCATTTCTTCTGGTTTTGTGCATGGTAGTTTGATGCATTTGGGCATCAATATGTATGTGCTCTACATTTTCGGTTCGTATGTGGAAGGGGCGTTTGTACAAATTTTTGGAGAAGGTCTAGGGCGTATTAATTATGTATTGTTGTATTTATTGGCTATCGCAGTGGGTGACATTCCGACTTATTTAAAACATAAGAATAACCCAAGCTTTGCGAGTGTAGGCGCGTCGGGAGCGGTGTCGGCGATTTTGTTTGTCTTTATTTTATTCAATCCGTGGGCGGAATTGCTACTCTTTTTTATTATTCCTTGTCCAGCGATCGTCGCGGCTGTCTTGTATGTGGTTTATTCAACTTGGGCAAGCAAAAATCAAAATGACTTGATTGACCACGATGCGCATTTGTATGGTGCGATTTTTGGTTTTGTATTTGCGATTGCCTTGAAGCCGGTGTTGTTCAGTCAGTTTATGACGCGTTTAGTGGAAGGTTTTCCTTTTTAAAATTCAGATATAATTTTGTGAATCCCCTATAAAAAATGAAAGTTGTCCAGCAATTTCCTATTTCGGGGCAACACGGAAAAAATACCTTTATGAAAAAAGTCGTCCTCGCCTACAGTGGCGGATTAGATACCTCTTATTGTGTAAAATATTTGACGGAAGAACGTGGGCTGGAAGTTCACGCAGTGCTAGTCAATACTGGTGGGTTTTCAGAAGCAGAAATTCAACAAGTCGGCGAACGAGCAAGCGCATTGGGAGCCACTTCTTTTCAAGCTGTCGATGCTGTTGACACCTATTATCAAAATTGTATTCGTTACTTGGTCTATGGCAACGTGTTGCGCAATAATACCTATCCGCTATCGGTGAGTGCAGAGCGAATGTTTCAGGCGCTAGAAGTATTGAAATTTGCACAGTCGGTCGATGCGAAATACATCGCGCACGGCAGCACTGGAGCTGGGAATGATCAGGTGCGTTTTGATTTGGTGTTTCATGTATTGGGAGAGAATATTGAAGTCATTACACCCATTCGTGACCAACAACTATCACGCGAAGAGGAGATTGAGTATTTGAAGAAGCACGGCATTGACTGGAGTTGGGAAAAAGCGAAATATTCTATTAATCAAGGACTGTGGGGGACTAGCGTAGGCGGTGCGGAAACCTTGACTTCGCGTCATCCTTTGCCAGAAGAAGCGTATCCAAGTCAAGTTAAAGAAACAAAATCGAAAACGGTCGAACTGCTATTTGAAAACGGCGAATTGGTCGGTTTGAACGGCAAAAAAGCAGACCATCCAGTTGCTGCTATTCAGGAGTTGCAGGCATTGGCAGCACCGTATGGTATTGGTCGAGATATTCATGTCGGCGATACGATTATTGGGATCAAAGGGCGCGTAGGTTTTGAGGCAGCAGCATCCCTTATCATTGTAAAAGCACATCATTTATTGGAGAAACACGTCCTTACGAAATGGCAACAATATTGGAAAGAACAACTTGCCAATTGGTACGGTATGCTCCTCCACGAAGGACAATATTTGGAGCCTGTGATGCGCAATATTGAGGGCTTTTTAGAGGACACACAAACCACCGTCAATGGCAGCGTTTTCGTTCAACTGCATCCCTATCGTTTTGAGCTAGAAGGCATCGAATCGGCTCATGATCTGATGAACGCCAAGTTTGGGAAGTACGGTGAAATGAATACTGGCTGGACGGGCGATGATGTGCGTGGCTTTACGAAGATTTTGAGTAATGCGGCAAAAATTCATGGAGCGGTGAATGAATAGAGCGATATAATTGCAAGCAAAAAATGGGCAAGATTAAATTTATCTAACTCGTATTGAAACGGCTAAATCATGCGATCCGCCAACAGGTGTTTCGATGGATATGAAAGGTACTGCCGTTCGATAAAAGTCTGACGAATCCTATCAGTGAGATACGTTAATTTTTTAGTCCATTTTACGCTTGAACAGTAAAAACAACGATCAATATCTTAGTGCGTATTCGCTGCATTATTGCCTCAATTATGAACCTTTTCCAACAACTCCCACAGGCGCACACACTGCACCGCTTCCGCCACATCGTGTACTCGAAGAATACGCGCTCCTTGCTGCAACGCGACCATATGTAAAGCGGTCGTTCCATTCAACGCTGTATCAGGCGTCAAATCTAAGTGTTTATAAATCATTGACTTACGGGATAATCCTGCTAAAACTGGGCAATCTAAAATCTGAAAAACGTGCATTTTTTTGAGCAACAAATAATTGTCTTCCAATCGCTTCCCAAATCCAAAGCCTGCATCCAAGACAATGTCTTTCACACCTAAGGCTTTCAATTTTTCCACTTCCTGAATGAAAAAATCAAGTACTTCTTCTATAGGATCATTATAACTTGGCGACTGCTGCATTGTTTCTGGTCGCCCTTGCATATGCATCAAAACATAAGGTACTTGTAAATCAGCAACGGTAGGATACATTTGAGTATCTAAGCGACCTGCCGAAATATCATTCACAACACTTGCGCCCGCTTCCACCGCTGCTTGTGCTACTCTCGCCTGAACCGTATCAATGGATAAAATAGCCTCAGGAAAACGTTGATGAATCGCTGCAATAGGCTCAATCACTCGTCTTAGTTCTTCCTCCACGGTAATGACTTTTGCACCTGGTCGAGACGACATGCCGCCAATATCTAAAATGCTTGCTCCTTCCACTAACATCTGCTCTGCCTGATGCAGTACCGCATCTACATTTTTCAATTGACCCCCATCATAGAATGAATCAGGCGTAACATTTAGAATGCCCATGACGATGGGCGTTTCGAGAGCGAGGAGTTGTCCGTTGCAATTGAGGGTGCGGTTTGGATGTAGCATTTTATCTTTTTTAGGATCGTCAAAGGTGGCATCTTCTATGGAACATACACTTGTAGAGGCTCTATATCTATTGCTTCATGTATTACGCAATGAGTGCGTTTAAGTTTTTACATTGATTATGTACATAAACTTATAAGTATGCTTCCATTAGATGAGCATATGGAATCGAAGGTGCAACCTTCGACTATCCTTGCTTTTGTTTATTAAGATCGTCGAAGGTTGCACCTTCGATGAAACATATGCTTGTAAGCATGTCTATATGTATTGCCTTATGCATCACGCGACGAGTATGTTTAAGTTTTTAAATTGATTATATACGTAAACAGATAAATACGCTTTCATCAGATGAGCATATGGAATCGAAGGTGCAACCTTCGACTATCCTTTACTTACTCAAGTTGCTACATAACCATAAGTCGATCCAAGATCAATCAATTCTATATCCAACAGTCCTTTTTCGCCAGCATAATCAATTGCGCTACTATATAAATAATGTTCAGGCAGACGGACAATTCCTGCTCGCACAGGATTCAAATGAGTATAATCTAATTTTTGAAGAATCCATTTTGGACTGTCCAATTCTATCGGGCGGTTGTCTTGTTTCCAGAGTTGATAGGTTTTATTCTTGTTATTGAATTTAGCGAAATATTTCAACAGTCGCAATATCCATTCTTTTCTACTTTCTTTGGGCGAATGAATTAAATCGTCGATAATCCGTTTAGCAGTGTGTCGTTTGAAATCTCTTATTACATCAGACAACTTGTATCTATCTTGTGTATAGCCGATTAAGTGAATATGATTGGACATGATAACATACGCATTGATGACTAGTCCTTTATTGGATTGGCAATATCGAAGACTGTCGAGCAGGATGTCTTTGTATTGGACACGCGTAAACAGGTCTACCCAACCTACTGTAGTCAGTGTTAAAAAGTGAAGTCCGTTTTGATTGACAATTTTGTGTCCATTCATGCTTATTCAAATTTAATTAGGCATGGAAGAATCCAGTCAAAGATAAAGATTCACAGCTTCTCTTGTACACTATTTGTCTGATCGTCGAAGGTTGCACCTTCGATGAGACATATGCTTGTCCTACACATCTCAATAGTGTATGTCCTTATTTATAATTTTAGTAGTCTTCTTGTATTGAACGTAGGGCATCGAAGGCACAACCTTCGACGATCCCTGATTCAACCTTCGCCAATCTAGTATTTTTTATTTTTTCAGCAAAAATCGCAAGAGTATTTTCAGGCAAACGCCAACCTCAAACGTCTTCTCAACATGAAACAACTATCCAAACAGCACCTCTCCAACAGACCACAACGCCCCATCCGCATTCTTCAATTTGGCGGCGGCAATTTCATTCGAGCCTTTGTCGATTGGATGGTAGATATTTTAAACGAACAAACCAACTTCAACGCTGGCGTCGCTATCGTAAAGCCAACGGAACGTGGAGACTACGAAGCCCTACGAGCGCAAGATGGTCTGTTTTACGTCGTTCTAAATGGCATACAAAGTGGGCAATTCGTAGAAGAGACACGCTTGGTATCCTGTATTCAACAAGTCATCCATCCGTACAAAGCATGGAACGACTTTCTAAAATCAGCCGAAAATCCGACCATTCAATTTATTATTTCTAATACAACAGAAGCTGGTATTATTTTTCGTCCAGAAGACAACAAAAAAGACCAACCGCCGAAAGAATTTCCAGCTAAACTGGTATTGTGGCTACATCATCGGTTTCGATATTTTGAAGGTGATTTATCCAAAAGTTGCATTTTCCTACCCTTAGAGTTAGTGCCTCAAAATGGACAGTTATTGAAAAAATGTATGCTCCAGTATGCCCAGCATTGGCAGCTAGAGAGCAATTTCCTGCAATTCATAGAGCAACAAACGTTTTGTGATAGCTTGGTGGATCGAATTGTTTCAGGTTATCCTACTGAGAAAGCGGACGCGATTCAAAAGCGATTGGGTGTAACCGACAAACTACTCGTAGCTGGCGAATACTACCACAGTTGGGTAATCGAAGCACCTAAAACGGTTGCCAAAGTCCTGCCTTTTAATCAAACTAACCTAAACGTTCGCTTCGTTGACGACTTAGAAGTACATCGAACGATCAAAGTGCGTTTGCTGAATGGCGCACATACCTCGCTTGTTCCGATTGGCTATTTGAGAGGGAACAGAACGGTGGTGGAAAGTATGAATGATGAGCGATTAAAACAATTTATTAAAGTGGAGTTGCAAGAAGAAATTATTCCCACTTTGGACGCACCGAAAGAAGAACTAACTACCTTCGCAAATGATGTCATTGATCGCTTTTGCAATCCGAGTTTACAACATCAATTGATGGCAATAGCACTCAATTCGACGACTAAATTTGTAACGCGTCTGCTGCCTAGTCTACTAAGCTATCAAAAGCAATTTGGACAACTGCCCAAACGAATTGTTTTTGCCTTAGCCGCTCTTTTCCAATTTTATAGAGGCGAATGGAAAGGGAAAGCTATCGTGTTGAAAGACGAGCCAGAAAATATTCAATTTTTCCAAACAACTTGGCAAAAGTATGGTGATGAATTGGATCAGTTAGTGCCTCATGTTTTACAAAACGAGACGATTTGGGGACAAAATTTGAATGAAGTAGAAGGACTAGAAGCGTTGCTTATTCACTATTTGGAGGACTTCGAGAACCGAATCTCCACTTTGTCCATAGATTAATTCAACTATCTAGCTAACCTGTACCCTGATTTTGTTGTTCTTTCAAAAAAAGAAAAAATCATGAGTCAGAAAACAAGTTTCCACGACCTGATCCAAAGCGAAAAACCAGTCTTGATTGATTTCTACGCCGATTGGTGCGGTCCTTGCAAAAGTTACGCAATGACGATTGAAAACTTCAAACATGAAGTGGGTGATAAAGTACGCGTTGTCAAGATTAATGTGGACAAAAACGAAGAATTATCAGGGCAATTGCAAGTCCGTAGCATTCCGACGACGATGATTTTTCAAAATGGGGAATTGAAGTGGCGCGCTCCTGGCGCACAACCGATTCAGACATTAAAAGCACAAATAGAAGCTCTTGTATAGCCTAGCAGATCACACAAAATGACAAAAGCAAAATACCACAAACGTTGGTTGGTGCAAGCAGTGTCTGGTTTACTCCTCACAAGTGCTGGACTCTGCATGACCATTGAAGCTGGTTTCCTGAAGTCAGATGGAGTGTCGCTATTAGAATGGATACTGGCTGGTACTGTTTCGCTAGTCGTCTTCAACGCTGGATTGTGTTTGCTGATTGATTCGTTGCGCTTTCGGATGCTACGCGACGCGGCGGACGATTAACTTTCTTTCGGTGGCAAAAACTCTTCCGTGAAGTGAGCGCGTCGCTTTTCTTGCACGAATTTGCCAGCATTATACGTTTTCGATTGTCCTTTCGCAATAGACAAAGTCTGCCAATCGTTGCCTTTTATCAATTTGGCTAGAAATACGATTTGCCCGACATGATAGGCGTAATGTGCCATTTGTCGGTTGATGGCTTCTGTAATGGTGTGTCCCATATTTCGGATATAAACCAATTGCTCAAAGTTGGCTTCATTGACACTTTCAATAGCGTCGAACAAGCACGTCCAACCTGATTCCCACTTCTGCAAAACCTCTTCTTGATTATTTAAATCATTATCAAACTCCGCGTCTCGTTGTCGCCATTCTTTTTCTCCATCTTCTTCCAAAAAGTTCGTCCAGCGCGACAGCATATTGCCGTGTAGATGCTTGACAATCATTGCCACGGAATTACTCGCTGCGTTTGGCTGCTGAAAGAGTTCTTCTTCGTGTAGTTGAGCGATCGCGCCGTCGCCGAGGACTTTGTAATATTCAAA
>CAYLPW010000201.1:0-9133 GCA_964385665.1 uncultured Saprospiraceae bacterium | reverse complement strand
ATTTCAATATTCGTCCGCATTTTGGGGAAAAAGCAGTCCATGTAGAACGTTTAGAGAATAACAAATGGAAAGTCACCACTCAGAATGACAACGTTTTTGAAGTCAGCCAAGTGGTGGTCGCTACCGGCATCAATCGAGTTCCTTTCAGCCCAACCTGGAAGGGCATGGACAACTTTCAAGGCGACATCGTGCATAGTCGCCACTACAAGAATCCGAAGCCATTTTTAGATAAAAAAGTCTTGCTCATCGGTATGGGAAATACTGGCGCAGAATTGGCACTAGACTTAGCCGAACATCAGGTCGATGTAAGTATTTCGGTGCGTAGTCCAGTTACGATCGTTCCGCGAGATATTAATGGTCGTCCAGTGCAGTTGACGGCTAAAAAGCTGGCGAAGCTCCCCTTTGGTATTGGTGATTGGTTAGGTTCACAAGTTCGACGTTTTGTCATTGGTGACTTAACAAAATATGGGCTTCGCGTCTCCAATGTTCATCCAGCACAGCAACTCCGCGAAACTGGCAAAACGCCCGTCATTGACTTAGGAACAGTCCAACAAATTAAAGCTGGTAACATCCAGATCGTCGATGATATTGATTGCTTTTATGAGCAAGGCGTGATCTTAAAAAATGGAGAGCGATACGAATTTGATGCCGTCGTTCTAGCGACTGGCTATCGCGCACAAGTGGAAGAGTTCATTCCCAATACCAACAATCTACTCGACCGTTTTAATGTTCCAAAAAGTGCTGTGATGAGTGGCGAACACGAAGGGTTATACTTTGTAGGCTTTGATAATTACAAACTGGGCGGTATTTTAGGTACGATTTTCACGGATTCGGAGACGGTGGCACAGGCGATTCGGGAGAAGGAGGCGGTGGTAGCTGGTGTGACTTAGCGGGTGATATGATTTAAAACACCACTTGTTCCGAAGCTTCAGAATAGGAGCGTAGAAATATAGTTTATTGATCTTTAGTACGTTGAAAGTGTGGTCTACAAATCAAGAAGATTTCGTTCCTCTTCCTTTCCTGCTTTCATTTGCTCAATGGATTCGTATAAGTTCATCGCATTTTTTCTGGAACTTAACAGGTGGAGCGTCTCCATAATACCGTTGTATTCGGAAAGAGGCAGCAATACGACTCCTTCTTTTTTGGGTCTTTTAATCAACATAGTTTCGTTCTCCTCCTCTACTTTGTTCAGAGAAGCTTTCAAATTGGATCGAAATGTTTTAAAGTTTACTTCTACCATGGTTTTTTATCAATTTTATAATTAACACACTGTAAACTACGTTTTTTGCAATTCGTAACGACCAAACTTGTTTGGTACGTTCAACCTGCTAAACAAGTTTAGCGGTTACAAGTACGATATGAAAATTAACAGAAATAAGGAGATAAAGATACTTAGATGTTTAAAAAATCAGCTATTAATGATGTATTGTCTCACCTCTCAAAGCGAAGCGATCTTAAATCTCAGTCCTCCACCTCAATACTCACTGGTCGCCGAAAACTCTCTTCCAGTGAAATGAACGTCTCCGTCCGCTGAATGCCTTCAATTTCTTGAATTTTGTCATGCAAAACTTCGCGCAGGTGATTGGTGTCGCGGCAAACGATACGTGCAAAGATGCTGTAATTACCTGTGGTGTAATGCGCTTCTACGATTTCAGGAATGCGTTTCAGCCCAGCAGACACTTCATCGTATAGTGAGCTTTTGGATAGATAAATGCCTAAAAAAGCCACCACATCTAGCCCCAATTTCTCTAGATTGACAGCAATACTAGACCCATCGACGATGCCCATTTCCTCCATTTTTCCCATGCGTACATGAATCGTTCCACTGGATACGAATAGCTTTTTGGCAATATCAGTATAGGCTTGTCGCGCGTCGTTGAGGAGTTCAATTAATATCTTTCGGTCGAGTTCGTCTAATGTTCCCTTCATTTCATTTGGCTTTATTTTAATAGATAAAAGTAGTTCGGATGTAGAAGAAATGAAAATCCATGGGAATAAGTTCTGCTCACTTCTTCACATAACCACACTTAGATTGTCGAAGGTTGCACCTTCGATACGATATGCTCCTCTAAAAAGTGTAGCTGCGATAAAAGCGTAAGTTTCATAAAAGATACACATGACCACCTAAATCAAGCACTATTGCATCTTCTCAAAATATGAAAGGAAAGGTAACGCTCAATTTGATTAGTCTTATTTGCATAATTTTAACAATAAGTGCATGTAAGTCTAAAGTAACTAGATCTTATCTACTCGACTCGCCCATCTACAGTCAAGAGTTAATACTAAAATGGGAACAGAAAGGACATAGAATCAATTGGTCAATTTATCATGCCACACCTGCCAATTGTTATTCTTTATTAGTAAAAAATAATTTAAAAGTCTATGAACACGGAGTTGTCATTCAACAAGGTGGCAAGTGGAAACCTTACGTTTTTTTTGATAGAAACAAACAAGCTACTTATAGCCAACTTATTGGCAATGAAAGATATACTATCAGAAGCCGACTATTTGATGACAAAAAAGAAGGTCATCACATTCGGCAAGTCGTTCAACACCCTACTGGAGAGCAAACAGTTTTTTACATAGAATACGATCAAAACTGGCTACCAGTACATCTCAAAGTATTTCACAATTATCAGCTGATGACATTTTACGTGTTGGATACATCTGTTCTCCTTTCAAATTGGAAATCTTGTAGGAAGATCAAGCCTAAATAAGTGCGTTTAACTAGAATCTACCTACCTTTCGCTTTGAGCAATTTATCTAAATATGTCCACCACTTTCCGCGACCTCCTCGGCATCAATGCTGGCAAAGAATGGGATCAACTGTACAACGAAAACAACCAATACGGATACAACCCGCTGATGAATATTTTCAGTCATGTCCGCAGTTTTCACTTGATGGAAGATGACTACCCAAAAGGCAAATTACCTAGCAATTCTAAACCAGATGTGGCACTGCCAGGCGCAGGTGGCTGGGGCAGAATGAATAACTACACCATTCGCTACCAACAGTGGGCAAGAGATTTTGAAACCTTGCGGGTGTCTCTGACTGGTATCCATATTTACAACAGTCGCCAAAAGAAAATGGAGATGCGGCAGTTTCCGAGCAAGTGGTATTCTAAAGCAGATTGGGGCGGCGACCAAAAGACAATTTTTGAAAATGCAAAGCGATATGGTTCGGTGTTTTTTCCTTTACACGTGCCTAAAGATCATGTAGTTGCGCCATTGATTCATACGCTTGAGGTCGGCAATGAACCGTGGGGCAGTATTGGTATTGAAGGGTATCAAACTGTGCTAAAAGGCATCATCGCTGCGCATCAGGAATACTATGGCAAGCGACCTTTAGTTCGGTTGAGCAGTGCCGCTTTTCAAGCACACGAACCCAATCACGTCTGGAAATGCAACAATTGCAACTACCCTTCTGGCGACTATATCGGGAAGATATTGGACAAAGAATTATTAGATCAACTGCAAGAAATTACCATACATCCGTACAGCTTCACCAAAGGCAGCACTAAGCTAATCGAGCCACCTGAATCGCCAGATTCCGACTTTCAAGAAGTCCGTCACTTCTTTGCTTTTCGAGAAAAAATGCAAGCGCATCACCTCACCATTTCTGCCACCGAATTTGGTTGGGATAGCCAAACGGTGGGCGAAGCAGCGCAAGCCGCATACACGCTCCGCAATATTTTGATGATGGCGCGAATGGGTTTTTACAAAGCGTATTTGTACGAAGGCATTGATAATGCTGGACTGAAAGGTTTGTATGGCAGCTCTGGGCTTTTTGAAGCGAAATTGCCTGGGCGACATATTGCCAGACCAAAGTTGATCTATAAAGTATTGTTGCAATTTATGCACACCGTCGGTGATTTGGAAGTCGTTGCTGCTTTGCAAGAGGACAAAGAAGCGTATGTCTATCTGTTAGGAAAAGAAGGAGAAGCGACTCATCTGATCGCGTGGCGACCGAATGACTTTTTAGCAGACAGTCAACCCGATGCGCCAAAATCGGTGCGCCTCCATCAACGCGTTCAGTCCGCTAAATTACGTCTTGCGAATACCTTCCGAATGTTGGATGGTACTATCGAATTGGACAAATCGTTGCGCTGCATCAACAATAGTCCAGCCTTGGCAGTCACGGGTTATGTGCGCGGTGCTGAATTTTTGGAAGGTTTGAAGTTGAGCGGTTTTCCGTATCTGTTTGAATTGCAATGACCATGAATTATGGATCATGAGTCATCATTTGCAGCTATAACTCATAACTCATGATTACTCAAAATAAGAAACGCTCCCCCCTACCCAATCTTTATCTTTGTTAAACTTCACGCCGATCATTTCGCCCTTACTCAATCGCGCTAGGTTATTCACGATTTTTGGTCGCGCTTCGCCTTCTTCCCAAATACACAACATTCGGATTTCGCATTTAGCAGGCACGTTGGGCGTTTCGATGACAGGTGCATAGCTGACTTTGCGTTGCAAAATATAATTTTCAGGGTCTTTGATAGCATCAATATCATATTGATTGACATTGATGATGACGCCCGTACCTGAAAAAGAATATAATGGTTTTAGGACGTAATTTTCTAAATCGGCTGGAATGTTGTCGATGATGTCATTTAAAAAATAAGAATTCGGAACATACGGAATATGACCTAAGAGTGGTAACGTATGCTTACTAATTCGGAAAAACCAATTCGGGTGACCAACCCATTCGACGTCATGTTCTTCGGTGAATAAAAATTCGCGTTTCAGATCATCCCGACGTAGCAACTCATCAAATATCACGCGGTTAAAAATGCGGTTAACCTTGATTTTTCGTCCATTTTCTTCATAGTAGACATCTCGTCCTTCGCATTTTAGGTCAGTGACACACTTATAAGTCACACCCAATTTTTCTTTACAGATACGAAAGTCGATTTGTGTGGCTTGCTGTTCGGGTTCTGTCTCTAAAAGAATAACGTTTTCAGGATTTTCGTCTCCTATAATGACTCGACGTAGCATGTCTAAATAGTCATTCCCGTTCATTCCACCAAACAGTGGACTCAAGTGTTCGGGTATGTCAAAATACTTTCGATAGAGTTTAGATACGGTATATTGATAAAAATATAGCGACGGAAAGCCTTGTACTTCAATTAGTTGTGGTGTCAATTCACCATTTTCATCTCGACAAATCCCAAAGTCCATCTGTAGGAAAGCGGTATGATTCGTTTCGTTAGGAACGACTTGCCCGTTCAACAACGCGCCCTTCGACTTTTCTTTGAAATCAGGTTGTACAATGACGTCAATGATTTGCTCACAGGCATCTATCAGCTTGGCTTTCATGTCTTTGCCGATAAAAAGTGGTGTCTCTGCAATACGAAACGGCGGTCGATGGTGATAGCGATCTTCTATCTCCTGCATCAAGGCTTCGTACTTTTCGTTCGTAAATTGGGCGTTAAAGGCTTTTCTGTACTGTGGAATCATTAAGTGTTTATTGTTGCTGTTTATGAATTACAAAAGTGCATAGAACACCTGATTTTCTATTAACCTTTGCGCTAAAAAATTTTCAATTTCATCCGCTACCTTCGTCAGCTAAATGTTTTATTCTAATAAACTATCCCATTGATTCATCCATCTTTCCCATCCCGCTGTTTCTTCACCATGAAAATCATTCAATCGACAACGACCATTTTATTCCTATTTTTTATTGGTCTTTTTCTCGTTCAATGTTCGCCCAACACGCCTATCGAAGCAGACGGCGATCCAGTTTTTCGAGCGTCCAGTCCCAACCAATTATTCTTCAAAAATACACGCAGTCATCACTATCGACTCATTACACAGCGCGATAGTCGAATAGACCACTATTCCTGGAAAAATGATGATGGTGACTTGCAAGCCGTCATTGCTGATAATTGGTTATCTGAAGAGGCATATTTACTGGTTCTACCCAAAGACAAATCTATTCAAAATTGGCAGATTGTCAATGGTGAAACTGTTGTTGTCGAAGCTCCTCAAACACGCCGAGAACACTACGATGCAGCCCTCTCGCTCTATCGTGTGCTGCAAAACGAACAGTCATTACAATTGGTTACAGATGCGCAAACAATCCCTTTATTTCAAAAAGAAGCAGAAAAAACTACCTTTGAGACGGTGGTGAAGGATTATTTGAGGTTGGTGGAAAAGAGATGAGGTTTTTGAATATTGAATATTGAATATCGAATAAGGAATATTGAATGTCGAAGTACGCGATTCGTAGCACTGTGATAATGATATTCTGATTAAGTGTTCCATTCAATACCTCATAAATGAGCAATGTGCAAAATTCAAAATCACCACAGAATAAGCTAATAGCCAATTGCTAACAGCCAACAGCTAACCTATGGCAAACACACAAATTTGGACAGGCTCGAAAGCCTATTTATGCGATGCAGAACTAGCGCAAGCATTTCACATGTCGCGCGTATTGGGAATGCCGCTATTGATAGAAGGCGAACCTGGAACTGGAAAGACCGAACTACCAATTCAATTTGCAAAGGACTTGAATTTGGAACTATTCGTTTATCCCGTTGGTTCGCGCAGTACCGTCGATCAGTTTGTCGCCAAGTTCGATCACGTCAAGTATTTGCGTGATTCGCAAGTGGAGGTGCTGAATGCGCAGCGCGAAGAAAAAGGACTAGCACAGCAACTCAATACTGGCGGTCGACATACCGAAAATTTGGATGATTACGTTTTACTTGGTCCAGCAGCCAAAGCGTACTCGACACCCAACTCCGTACTGTTGATTGACGAAATAGACAAAGCCCCGCGCGAGTTCCCAAACGATTTATTGTATGCCTTGAGTCATCGTCGGTTTGTATTGCCTGAATCGGGTCGAGTGATTGAGGTAAGCGAAGAGGAAATGCCTGCTATCGTCATCACGAGCAATCGAGAACAAGAACTACCAACGGCATTCAAAGGACGCTGTATGTATCACTACATCAACTTCCCCGATGCCAAAACGATGCGCGAAATCATCAGCAAACACTTTTCGGCGCAAGATGAGGAACTGGTCGAAAAAGCGATTGACTTGTTTTATCAGTTTCGCAATATGGGACTGGAACGTGCGCCTTCTACGCGGGAGTTGTTGAATTGGTTGAAGTACCTGCATAGCGTACATAAGAACGATGCCATTGAGCAGTTGATGAGTATGGATGGTATTGGCGTGTTGTTGAAGACGAAGGAGGATATTGAGAAGGCACGGCGGCGGTTGGCGTATTTGGCGAAAAATAATTGATGAAGGCTGTTGGCTATTGGCTATTGGCTATTGGCTTATTCGGGCGATAGTTTAAATACAGGGATAGCAGCACTATTCTATTCCTCTTGAACCGATTCGCTTGACTAACTAATAATAAAATCATAAGTAACTGATTATCAGATGAATTCGTCTATTATCTAATGTCTAAAATCTATCATCTAACTAACAATGAAACGCATTTTCGTCACAGGCGGCACCGGTTTTTTAGGTTCTTATCTTTTACGTTACTTAGTGAAAGAGGGAAATAGTCAAATTCGTGCGTTAAAGCGGGCGACGAGCGATATGCGTTTGGTGGCTTCGGTGGCTGACCAAATCGAGTGGATAGAAGGAGATATTTTGGATATTTCAGTGTTGGGCGATGCGATGAAAAATGTCGATCAAGTTTATCATGCTGCGGCGATAGTTTCATATAGTCCAAGTGATCGGGATCAGATGCATGAAGTCAATGTACAAGGTACAGCCAATGTAGTTGATGTTGCTTTAGACAGCAATATTGAGAAGCTCATCTATGTGAGTTCTATTGCAGCTTTGGGGAGAATCCCAAAAAGTAATCGGTTGGATGAACGGGCAGAGTGGCAAGGCGATGACGGACAATCTCAATACGCTATTTCAAAGTATCGAGCGGAGCTGGAAGTATGGCGCGGTATAGCCGAAGGACTGAATGCAGCGATTATCAATCCTTCTGTTATCTTAGGGGCAGGATTTTGGGAACGGGGTACTGGAAAGTTGTTTTTGAATGCGTGGAAGGAATTTACGTTTTATCCACAAGGGGGAACTGGCTTCGTGGATGTTCGAGATGTAGCAAAGGCAGCTATTCAACTGATGCGAAGCGATATTTTGGCTGAACGTTTTATTATCAATGGTGACAATTGGTCGTATCAAGAGCAGATGAATCGAATGTCTGATACACTGAAAAAAAAGCGACCTTCTATTAAAGTCACGCCGTTTATACAAGAAGTCGCTTGGCGATTGGCTGCCTTACAAGGTCTGTTATTGCGCAAATCGCCGTTTATTACTAAGGAGACAGCGCGGATGTCCGCTAATCGTTTCTATTACGACGCCTCCAAATCCATTGAACACTTAAACCTTCGCTATACGCCCATTGAACAAACTATTCAAGAGACGACTGCAATATTGCAAGAAGCAGCGCAGCACGATTTTGAGCCCAAAACATTACCGTTGAATTAATTCCTCATGAGTAACGATTTACCTACCCTCCAGTCTTACATCCAAAACTATGTACCACTTTCCAGTGCCGATTGGGAACAAATAGAACCGTATTTCAAACGCCGAATGATTGACGTCGGCGAACACCTGCTAGAAGAAGGTGAAATTTGTCGACACTTGCATTTCGTGGAAAGTGGCTTATTTCATTACTATATTCTCAAAGATGGCACTCCACGTACCAAATTTTTTACCATTGCGCCCTACCTATTCACCTCGCAACGCAGTTTCAATGAGCAGATTCCAGCCCAAGAAAGTATTCAAGCCATTGAGTTATCTATCATCTGGTCCATCAGTTATGACGATCACCAAAAGCTAATGACATTGCCTAGTTGGAATTTACTGGCGCGAAAAGTGACGCAAGAAGTTCAATTTTTCACTGAGCAGATATTAGAAGATTTACAAAATGAGACGGCAGAAGCTCGTTATCGCCACTTACTAGAGAACCAGCCAGATTTATTGCAACGCATTCCACTCCGATTTCTAGCTTCGTATTTAGGTATCGCGCCACAGTCCTTGAGTCGCATTCGACAGAAGATAGCTACCAAAGCTCGCAAAGAGGCTTTGGAAGAAGCGAAGCGGAGAAAAGAGGAGGAAGCGGAGGAAGAATAGCTTGTCACACTTACTAGCGGATAA
>CAYLPW010000200.1:0-9163 GCA_964385665.1 uncultured Saprospiraceae bacterium | reverse complement strand
TAAACATATAGTATAAGTAAAAGTAGCAGTCATAAAGTTGTGTTCTAGTGTCTGAGTTATTTAGCGGAATAGCCAATTTGTTGATAAAGCTGATCGTTACTGAATATCATCGTTCGTTGTTCTAGAGCAGTCATCCATTGTTGGGTCAGCACTGGATCGTTCCATTCATTATAGACATGTGTGAATGCTCGAATAGAGGGATGCGAGTCGATGAATTGGAAGAAGGGGGCGTAGTAGAGTTCCCAAAGCGTTCTGTTTGGGGTAGTGGAAATACTATCAGCTATTGAATTGTCTGTTGCTAAAAAGTTCTTCTTGATAGCAGTTGCGCTGGATTCCAAAATAACGACTGGTAATTTTTTGGAGGTGGCAAACTCGAATAGTCGTTCGTAATTTGGAGCGTTAAAAACGGCTTTTTCGGTGTAGTGTTCTGGCTTCCACTTATATAGGCTGGTTCCAATCCAATTGACATACGTATCGCCAGGATACCAATCCGCTATATCTCGATTTTCGTAAGTGGGCGACATGCCATTGATGTACCAAATGTAGGACACATTGTCGACACCCAATGCCGTCAAGCGATCCACGAAACAGCGATAGGCTGCCACGTAGGGCTCTGGCGAAATTTTGTAGAGTGGATTGTTCACTTCCCAACCTACTGTTAGGTAGATGGGACGCTGTAAACTTTCAAAATAAGCCGCCAACCGTTGCAAGCGATCTTCGTATTCGCCTTCGCAAAGCGGCACTAATTGTGTGCGATCTATTGAAAATAGAAAGACTGGTATCGTATTTGGGTACTCCTCAAAAAGTGAGGTCAAACTCGCCAATTCATAACCCGATGTCAACTCATCTGATAGCCTTAGCGACAGCGACGTATGAATGACTAAACCAGCTGGTGCATTCGCTTTTTCGACTTTGGGAAACAGTTGTTGCGTATCGTTTTCAAAACCACTTTGGTGTGAAAAATAAAGCAGTTGTCGCTTTGGCGGATAGTAGTCGTTGCCCAATCGCTGTGAATTGGAAGAGCAGGCAGCTACGCCTAAGACGATGAGAAGAAATAGAAGATAACGACTGTTCAAGAGTGAGCGTTTTGTTTTTAGAAAAGTAAGTTGCAAGGCACTCCAAAACTGCCTTGCAACTCATGCAACTCAAAAATCTATTTAACCACCATATTCGCCGTCGCACCTACTTTGCCAGCAGGTGTGTCCGCCAATAGACGATAAACGTATAGACCAGCGTTTAGTCTCAAGTCGTTTAACTCTAGCAGTTGATCCGTTCCAGCGGCAAACTGCTCGCGTGCGGTTCGGTACACTTCCTTTCCAGTAATATCGAAAATAGCGATCTGAATAGCAGCTGGTTGCGCTAAGTCAAAACGAATAGTCGTTTGGGTGCGCAATGGATTTGGATAGTTTGCTTTCAGTGCTAGGACAGAAGGCGTTTCCACATATCGTTTGGTAGAAACAAAGGCTTCTTCATCGAACCAGCGCATCGCGCCCAGCGCCACACCGCCAACGCCTGCATTATACGAAACGGTTTCTTCACTATAGCCATAATCCAACTCATTGTTGTCAATCTCGTCTTCCAAATCTAGACGCTCTAACCAAGAGGTTTCAGGATTTTCCCAACGACGCATTTTCGCAGCCGCAAATATCTCTGTATTCATCGCCGCATTATCGAAATCTAGTTGCTCGGAAATGTTGTTTGCCAAGAACGCTTCTTCGCCGATTAAAGAATCCAAATCTGGACTCAACAACATCATATTGACCGCCGTATCTGGCAAGTTTGTCATTAAAGCTTCTTCGGTGAAAATATTGTTATTCGTGATGACGACAGACTCTGTACTATCGGTATTGTTGAAGTTGAAAATGAAGGCTTCATCCTGCCATTCTTCCAAAATACCGAAGAAACCAACATTGTAGAAAATATTGTTCTGGACTTTCAAATTGAGAGAAGAACCAAAATCAAAGACAGCCGTATTGTTGACGCCACCGTACTCGAAAAACTCTCGCAAACCACCAGCATTTACGACCGTGTTGTGGGTCATTTCTAGGTAGTTGATTGCTTCTCCGTTCACTTCGTGGAAAATACGTCCTGTCGTATTAATCATCGTGTTATTTCTAAGTACCATCGTGTCCACTGGATTTCCTCGCTGGAAAAAGACACCACCATTTTTTACCCAACGATCTCTCTGAAAGTTGTTGCGTACCAAGTTATTAAGGAAATACACTTTCAAATCAACTGCATCCGTTCGCATAATCTCAAATCGGTGGTCATCGAAAATGCAATCGTCTACAATGACCGTACTTCCTACACCTCTGGGGCGAATAGGCGCATTGTCTGAATGTTCACCTGCGGAATCAAATCCAGGAAAATCAATGCCTCTAAAGGTAAATCCATCTACGACACGAATGAATCTAGGAGCTTCACCAGATGCTGGATGAACACCTAACATGACAGGGCGAGCACCTTCGCCTTCTTCCGCTTCCAAATGAATGAAATAGGTAGGCTGCCATTGTGTGTCATACGGGTAAATAGCATCACGCCGAAGAATGTAAGTAGTTGCTTCTACCGTTGCTGTATCACTATTGATTAAGTCTGCTTCGATAGCAGCTTCGATAGCGTTTAATCCACCTGGCTCAATAATAACTTGCCGAGCATCTTGCGCAAAAGCAGTTATAGTGAACAACGTAAAAATAGTTCCGAGTATGTAGAATTTCATTCTATAAGAATTTAAAATTAGTTAAAAAATTTGTTTTCAATTTTTTGTTTGAGTCCGTCACGAACCATCTTTTCGTCCTCCACTCGCCGTATATCGAATACCGACCCAGGTCATCGTTCCAAAGATCGAATTGGAGCCAGGCAGTCGATTACTTCCCGTAAAAGTCTGATCGTAGCGGTTCGTTAAGTTATTGACATTGGCGAGGATGGAAATTTGATCGTTGATTTTATACTTTGCACTAATATCTATTCTGGAATACGCTTCTATATAGCCATCTAACAGTTCATTTGCCCCGATAAAATCTAGTGCTGAACCTTGATACGCCCACGAAATACGTCCAGAGAAGCCACCTTTATCATAGCCTAAGGACACGTTCGCAATATCCCGCGACTGACCAGGCATACCACCGACGCGAGTGGAGTCATAAAGTGTGGTGGTAAAGGTTTCAAAGCTAAATTCGGCGACGCGCTGCGGATAGAACGCTTCGGAATTAATACGCGAATAATTACCGTATAAAATGATACCGTCTAATGGGCTAGGTAGAAAAGAAAGATTGGTTTGTACTTCTATTTCCGCACCCAAAATAGTGGTCGTTTCTGTTGCGTTGAGCGGTTCGATGACCGTATAGCCATCCGAAAGTCCAAACTCTTCGCCGAAGCGTTCTTCGATAATCGCTCTATCTACTTCTCGACCATAAATGAAGTCTATATCTTCCAACTCTTTATAAAATGCACCAATAGTAAATAGTCCATATTTATTACTAAAAAGAGTCAAAAAAGCGTCGTAGTTCCAGGCTGTCGTTGGCAGCAAAGTGGGTTCAGATCGACGAATCGCGCCACCTGCTGTTTGGATGCTAATGAAAGGCGTTAAATTGTAAAAATCAGGTCGTGTGATGGCACGAGTAGCTGCCAACCGAATATCTAAACCATTGCTGTTATCTGTATTTTGGAGGATGTTGATTTTAGCATTTAACATCGGCAATAGTTCGCCATATTCCTGCGAACTAGAGCGTTCTTCGATGCTTCCAAATGTGCTTACACCGTCTCCAATAATAGCTTCTCCATAATTATTTAGCACAAAGGCAGTATAGTCATTGTCAGAATGTTCGTAGCGAAGACCACCAACTAAGGTAATTCGACTGCCAATCTGCATATCAGTCATCAAGTAAGCAGCATAAATACGCTCTGTCACGTCGTAGTCGCCTGTACCCGATACGATATTATCAAAACGCAAATCAGCATACTGATCGAATAGTCGCTTTGGCGCGTTTGGGTCTAAAACAATCGGAAATGGGTAGACTCCATCAAAGAAATTTTCTACGGTAAAATTCTGGTCTAAAAAATTACTAGCTGCCACTCCATCTCGTACATATAAAGCTTCTGGATTGTCTTTTCGAAAGGCATCGAACCAATCTCCACCCTGCATCATAGTGGCATTGGTACGTTCTCGAAAACGATCTTTCAAGCTCACTTTAGCTCCAGTTTTTAAGAAACCAGAAATATTGAGACCTAATTTGAAGTCCCGCTTGACATCTAATTGAGAAATAATATTGCCATCTTGACGAAGATTTCGCGCACCACCGCCGGGCTGTCCACCGTTTGCTTGTGCCGGATCGAAACGAGCATATTCGGCAGTGAGATAAGGATCAATACGTGGAATTTCCTGATTGGTCAATGGATTGTTGTCACTAAATCCAAACCCATATCCAAACGGGTTCTCGTCTACAGTTTGAATGAATGTTGACTTCCAATCGACCACCGTTTTTCCAAAAGTATGCTTACCAGACAGGCTCGCATTGAAAAGGTTAATATTATTTTTATTGCGTCCTGCGTTGTAGTTCGCACCGTTCGTTCTGGAATTGATACGCAACGTTCGATTGATGTTATCGACATCTGTTCGCGCGTACATACTTGACAGCACAAACTCATGGTCGCCTAAATCATAGTCGAATGCCACACTACCATTATAGCGTCTACGGTCGGTCACGTTGTCGGTCAGTGTCAATCCTTGCAACTCCACAGCACCCAACAAAACGTATTCTACTTGATCATTGTCCGAACTCCGATCAATCTGCGAATAACCACCCGTTGCAATAACACCTAACTTGTCCTTGAGTAAGCGCGTGCTGAAAGAACCATTGGTTTTTAAGTTGTCGTAGCTACCATGATAGTGGTTGTGTCCGCCGAGTACATTGAAAAAATATTTAGTGCCAGAAGGGGCTTTTTTGGAGATAAAATTGACGCGCCCACCGATGGCGTCACCGTCTTGGTCAGGAGTCAAGGATTTATAGACTTCAATACCAGATAAGGCTTCCGAAGAAATCATACTCAAATCCACCGAACGATCATCGACATTCGGGGAGGAACTGCCTGCCCCTTGTCCTACATATAAATTAAAAACTTGTCGACCTTGTCCAGTGGCAGGAATCCGCACGCCGTCAATCGCTACGGCACTAAATTTAGGAGACAAACCACGAATGTTGACGCGCTGTCCTTCACCACCACTTCGACGTACCGAAATACCTGGCAAACGACTCACCGACTCCGCCGCATTTTCATCTGGCAACTCCTGAATACGTTCTGCTGAAACGATATTGACAATCGTATTGGAGCGTACTTGTTGGTTGATAGCCGCTGCTTGTCCTTCGCGCTGTGCGGTAATGATGACTTCTTCGCCGATGTAAGCAGTAGGTGACAACTTGAAATTCTGTACCAATACTTGTCCATCTATTACCTCTATAACTAACGTCTCTGTTTCGTAGCCGATGTAGGATATAATTAAGGTATGACTGCCAGCAGGAACATTGGTCAAGCGATATTCTCCATTCAAATCGGTTGGTTCGCCGAGCGCTGTTTCCTTAATTTGTACGGTGGCGTAGGGGAGAGGCTTGTTGCTATTTTTGTCCGTGATTTTTCCCTGAATAATAGCCGCGACGGACTTTTGCTTCAGCTGTGGTTCATTTGTTTTTAATTCGACCGTCGTACTAACAATTTTGGACAATTGCTTTTGTGGCGAGCGCGCACTCGGTTGTACGCTGATGGTGCCTTTGTTCTGCAATTTTTCGATTTGCTCAAACTTTTTCAGGACTTTTTGCGCGTCTCGTTTGGCTTTTTTGCCTTGCCGATAGATGACATAATATTTGCTACCATAGCTTTCGTAGCGCAATTTTGTCTTTGCCATCAAGCGACTGATCGCACTATTGAGTGGTTCTTTTGCTCGAAACTCAAAATCGACCTGAACGTCTTTCAGCAAAGCCGATTCATAAGAAAAAAAGACTTGGTAGCGTTCCCCAAAATCTTTTAGCACTTGCGTGAGTGGCTGTTGATTAGTGGCGTACAAGGAATTGACACTTACTAATACAAATATGTTCAACATAAACGTAATCTTGCAGATACGTCGAATGCGTTGAGGTATAGGTAATCTCATGAAAGTTGTTGTTTTTCGTTTTGCAATTACGGTCTGTTGGTTATGGTAGTAGTGGGATTATGTGCTACTATTTTAAGTTTAACGTTTGTCCTGATCGGGTGATTTCTATATTCATGGATCGTTCTAAAATTGGGATGACGACGTCTATATCTGCTATCGGAATAGCGACCGTATAGGTTAATGGATAAATGGTTTCATCTTCCAAATTGACTTTGACACCATACAATTCCTCTATTTTTTGTAGAATAATGTAGGCAGATTCATCCTCAAAAAGTAGTGTGCCATCTTTCCAATTTGGGCGACTTATCTCTTGCTCTTCTGGCGCGTAGCGGGTCACTATTTTTTTCGCTTTTTTTGAGTAAACGACGTACTCGCCTGGCGTCATTGCCGTTTCTTCTTCGCCATGCTGTAATTTCACTTTCCCTTCTTCCAAAAAGACTTTTGTATCCTCTCCTCGCGCGTGTACGTTGAATGTAGTTCCCAATACTTCTACGTTTAAATCAGAAGTGACGACCGTAAACTTCGCCTGCGTACTAGGCTGTTTGCTGACTTCAAAAAATGCTTCGCCAGACAATTGAACACTTCGATCTGCACCTGCTTTCCAATTTTTAGCTGTTGTCAGACTAGAGTTGGCATTTAAGCGAACAACAGAGCCGTCGGGCAATTCCAGTTTTTTCCATTCTGCATAATTAGTCGTGTAAGTGACAGTGGAGAAAAAAGTAGCTTGTATCCACCAACTTCCTAATCCAACTAATAAAGCAATACTGGCTGCCAAAGCCCATCGTTGTTGTCGTTTTTTAGTCACCAATCTTCTTTTACGAATGGCAGCCTGTCGTTCCATCGTCTGTTCCAATCGTTCTTGAATCGCTGCTTTCGTCTTATCCTGATTTTCGTAGGCTTTTGTCGTTTGTTCCAAAAAGAAAAGAACTTCATTAAGGGTTTTACTCTGTTTTGGATAATGTTCTATGACCTCCTGACAGAATAATTGTCCTTGATTGGGGTGGTTTTTCATCAGAAAGCGAAATGTGTCGTCTTCCAACCATTGCTCAAATGTGTAATGCTGATACTCCTGTAGCGGTCGATTCATGTAACTGTTCGGATAGAATTAAAAGTAAATGCTGTTTATTATAGGATACACGAAATTTGATAGTGTAACCGTTCTGCTTTGACTTTTTTTATTTTAGTAGCAAAAAAAGGATCAAAACGTGTAGTAACTGAGATAGGAAAGGGACAAAGGGAAGAAAGAAGGTGCGAAATGAAGTCGCTTTTCGGATGGTTTTCAATGCTCGGGAAGCATAGTTGCGCACGACTTGGTTGCTGGTTGATAGATGTTGTGCAATCTCATCGTAGGACATACCTTCATAAAAACGTAGGAACAATACTTCTCGTTGGCGCACAGGCAATTGCTGTAGCTGTTGCTGCATCCATGTGGAGGAAGCCTGATTTTGTTCTTCCTCTATCCATTTTGCCTCTAAAGGTGGACTCATTTCTTCTGTGGTCGGTCGACGATCCAAAAGTTCAAAAAGACGTGTTCGACGTTTGCGTTGGCGTAGTAAGTTTTGCTTGAGTGCTCGAAAAAGATAAGGTTTGATGTGCTGAACTTGAGCGAGTTGGTCAGGATGCTCTAATATCCAAATGAATAGATCTTGGATACTATCTTCTATAATTTGGGCATCCTGTTGAAAAAGATAGCCATAGCGCAACAATTCATTATACAACAGCACGTAAAACTCAGCAAAAGCCTCACGTTCTCCTTTCGCTATTTGTTCAATGAGTCGACGGACTTGTTTTTCGTGCGCAGATGGATTCAAGTATGCTGTTATTTGATATAGATGTTAGACTTTAGACGATAGACTGGTTCTGCAAATAGTTGTAGATCAAAACGATACACTTTAATCGATTTCTATCTTAAAAACTTCTAATAGCAAAATTGTCAGACTATATGTTTTACTATGATACAACCAACACAAATAAAGATACTAAATCTTGAAGAGTTAACAATCGTTTAATCTACAGAATCACTATGAAGCACTGTATTTCTGTATTTTTTGAGCAGTCGTTCTACTGAAAACTTTCTATCGCTAGATCATCTATTAAAAGCGTTTTTGGACTATTTGCGTTCCAAAAACTGACCTCCACCGCATCAAATGTTTTATCAGGAATACTCACGTCTATATATAATGGTGTCCAGACTCGTTCTGGCAAGATGCGATGCACGCGAAGGTAGCTGCGTTTTACGATTTCGTCTCCCGATTTAAAAAAGACCATCCACTGCGTCATCTGCCACACGTTCCATTCTTTGGCTGGCAAGTAAAAATCAGCTTGGAAGCGCAACCATTCCGCATCGTTTGGAAGATCTGCATGATCCAATCTAATAGTAGGCGAATATTGTCGTGTTTGATCCAATCGCAAGACCCGTCCTCGGTCATCTTGATTGATGTATAAAGAATCTCCTGTAGTCGAATCGAAATCATTCTTGTATAATTCTTGCACCGCTTCTCGTCTCCCCGTAAACCACTCATTGATGTCCAATAACTTATCTACTTGCGACGGTGCTTCCCATCTGCCAGCAACAGCTAAGAAATATTCTTTGGTCATTACGCCAGCCTTAAATAGTCCACCTTTATGCGCTTGATGAATCAGCCAAATATTCAGATAGATACATAGAATACTAAATACAGACACAAGTGCTACTTGCCATTTCTTGCGACTTATCCATTCCAAAAAGGCAGCAAACGGAAACGCCAACGCCACATACGCTTGCACCATAGAGCGTTGTCCTAAAGAACCGCCATACCACCAAATATCCCACGCAAAGGTGATGTATGCATGGACGAGAAAGTATACAGCAACTGCCCAAAAAAGAAAACGATATTTTTTGAATAAGGGTACAAAACCAATCAAGGCGAACACCATCACAGGTGTATAAATCAACCAACCTGCTCGAAAACTGAATAGTCCTTTGTAGAAGTGCGGATGCAACCAGCTAAAGCCTTGATCTTGATAGCTGTAGACCAGAAA
>CAYLPW010000199.1:0-9186 GCA_964385665.1 uncultured Saprospiraceae bacterium | reverse complement strand
GATTATATAGAGGAAGAGTAGGAAGGAGGGGTGAAATTAGTGGAATTGCTCGCCTATCGGCTTAGTTGGTGAAATTGGATAGCTACCTCATCATCAGTCCGTCAGTTCTTCTCCTGAAAGCTTTTGGAACATCAACACCAATTCTACTATCTTTACCATTCAAACTAAAGAACATTCACCATGTCCGAAGATCGCCGACCGACTTACTTGAAACAATTGTGGGGAAAACTCAATGAAGACCAAAATGAGGAGAACTATATCGGCAACATCTGGGGCTGGCAGTTTTCTATTTTAGGGCTAGTGTTGATTATCCTATTTGTGGGTGTCTTGATCTATCGGTACAAAGTGTTAGGTATTCCTATCAATGCGGAAGAGGCATCGCCCTTTTATCGAGATAGTTTGTTGTTGACGAAGTAGCACCTCTCACTAGGTTGTCGTTTCCCACGACGACCTAGTTTAAACTAAATCAACGTGGGTTTAAAAAGCAATTTCTAATGAAAAATATGCGAACCATTTGGACAATTTTATGCTACCTATTGTTAACTAGTTCTAGTTACGCACAGAAAGTTACGTTCTCAGAGAGTCAATGGCAAGAAAGTGCGGAGGAAAGCTGTGAAAAATGTGGTATCTGTGAAGATGGTACGGTAAGTGATATACAACGGTTGGAAAAAGAATTCGCTTTCTATTGTGATGGCTTGTTGAGTGGTCGATGGTACTTAGTGGAGAACTATATGTCTTCCTGCGATTCTATCTTTTTTCAAACTTCTAATGATTATGGCACAAATATCGGTGGACAAGAATTTTCTTCAGAAGATTTGGCTTTGTATGACATATGTAGAGAAGTGAAAATTGAATGCTTCCTAGAGAAGGAAGCTTATATTATTGAACCAATTGCCAACGAATCGTCTAATTACAGCTTTCAAATTCAAAAGCTTTTTCCTATGACAACGATGGAAATAGTAGGAGAAGAAGGGAAAGTATTTAATGAGGAAGATGTAGATAGGATAGCTGTATTAATAAGATGTGATGAAGAGAGTATGGAAGCGCAAATCAAGTGTTCAGAAAAGTTATTAGCCCGTGAGATGTATTCCAACTTGAAGTATCCCTCCACAGCAAGAGAAAATAATATTAGTGGAACAGTGTCCATAGGTTTCGTAGTGAATACCGATGGAAGTATGTCTAATATAGAAGTACTCCGAGATATCGGTGGAGGTTGTGGACAGGCTTGTTATGATGTAGTGTATGATATGTATGCAAGAGGAATCAAATGGAAGTCGGGGGTTCTAAATGGGAAAAAGGTTAGAACAAGAAAGAAGCTTCCTTTTACTTTCAAACTTCAATAAACATGCACATCCCCTTCCACAAATACCACGGCACAGGCAACGATTTCATCCTCATCGACCAACGCGAAAAGCAATACATCAGTGTCGACGATCAACAACAAATTGCACATCTCTGTCACCGTCACTTTGGCATTGGGGCAGATGGATTAATCCTGTTGCAAAACCACCAGGAAGTCGACTTTGAAATGGTTTATTTCAATGCGGATGGACGTACCAGTAGTTTATGTGGAAACGGAGGACGATGCACGGTCGCCTTTGCCCATTATCTGAACGTATTCCAGCAATCTTGTCGATTTATGGCAATTGATGGAATACATAACGCGACGATAGAGGGGAATTGGGTGCGACTGCAAATGGGTGATGTACAAGGGATTGACCTACAAAAAGAAGGCTATTTTCTACAAACAGGTTCTCCTCACGTCGTGCAATTTGTAGCGCAAATAGAACAAGTCGACATCATTCAGCAAGGCAGCACGATTCGATACAGCGAAACTTATGCACCTGATGGGAGCAATGTCAATTTTGTCCAAATTTATCCAGACTATATCGAAGTAGCGACCTACGAGCGCGGCGTCGAAAATGAAACTTTGTCTTGTGGAACGGGCGTCACCGCAGCTGCATTAGCCTACGCCTTCCAGAAAAAAGACCAATCTAAGGTGGCGATTCGTACCAAAGGAGGGCATTTAGCAGTTGAATTTATGCAAGATGGCGATTCTTTTACCGATATTTGGTTGTGTGGTGCAACGCAGCGAGTGTTTGAAGGCGTCGTTGAGTTGTAGCCGAAGCAAAAGCTATTCAAACCTTTTTTATGAAATACCTCATTTTCCTTTCTCTCTTTTTTCTCTCCAATTCCGCAATAGCCCAGCAAACTCGTGTGAAGTATGTAGATGGCACGTACTTCAATGGCGAAGTTCTATCCGATACCGCAGAAGAATTGACGTTATTGACTTATCGTGGAGATACCATTCGCATCAACCAAGCGTATATAGAAAAACGATACGTCTATCCTGAAAGTGCGTTACTGTTCAATAAGGGAAAATTTCATTTCACCGAAGGCTGGTTTCTGTATGTAGGAACTGGTGTTGGACTGGGGAACAGTGTCAATGGACAGTTTGATGCACTATTGGGGAGACGAATCAACAAAAATTGGGTAGCCGGCTTTGATTTTTCCTTTCAACAGTATTTTCCAAACTTTTCCTTCCGAGTAACCGATGATTTTTTTACGCCTTCGCTGTATGGAAGACGCTATTTGACAGAGAAAAGAACTCGATTATTCATTGATACTAATATTGGGTATGGACTAGCATTGGAGGGTACAGAGTTCGGCGTAGTAGAGCGGGTGCAATCGAACGGTTTTTTTGCTGCAGGTAGTTTGGGTATTCACTTCGCTTCACGCAACAAAACCAAATTTTTGCTTTCTCTAGGACAGAATTTTCAATACAGCAAAGGTAGTTTTACAGAAAACGTGTTTATCAATGAGCAGCCTCGAACAGTCAGTTACGATATTTGGTATGCGCGCCCTATGTTGCGATTTGGGATAGAGTTCTTTTAGTTGGCTATTGGCTATTGGCTATTGCACACTTTTCATTGCTCATTGCCCATTGTTCATTCCATAGTCAAATCATTCACGCTTCCTAAACCTTCATTTTTAGTAAGTGTTAGCCAGTCGAATAAGTTGGTGTAGAGACGTTTTTTGCATCAATGATTACAGAATAGACGACTGAACTAGATGAATTCTAAGCTACGTAAGCTATCCTTGAGTGTATTTGCGGTATTGGCAGTGGTGAGTACATTTTATGTGTTTCGATTGCAATTTTCTTTCGATTTTGAGCAGTTTTTTCCCACTGACGATCCTGATTTAGAGTATTTTAAAGACTTTACCGAAGAATTTGAGACGGATGATAACTTCTTTTTAATTGCTGTGCGCAACAATGAAGGCGTTTTTGAGCAAGAGTTTTTGGATAAATTTCACGAACTCACCGCAGCGGTCAAACGATTACCCTATATCACTGAAGCACAATCGCTGACGACCATTTCTTACCCACTCAAAACGCCGTTTGGGCTGACCGCTATTCCTGCCATTCATCGTGACAATCCAGACAAATACGAAAGCGACAAAGAGCGGATTCTTCAAGATGAACGCTTCTTATACAACCTCATTTCTGAGGATGCAAAAACCCTAGTGATCGCCACAAAAGTCATTGAACGCATCTCCTTAGAGCAGTCCACCGAATTGATGGAAGCGCTGACGGAAGAGATCAATCAGTATGGTTTTGACAACTATCATTATCTAGGGCGACCCTATTTTCAAAAGGAGCTAGTGGCGATGCAAAAGCGAGAAGTGTTGGTGTCAGCCATTGTTTCTGGTATTTTGGTTAGTTTAATCATGTTTCTCATTTTTAGACGCTTTTGGGGCATCGGAACAGCATTGGTTTCTATCGGATTGGGGATGTTGATTTTTATGGGCATACTCGCCATGTTGGGGCGGGAATTAAATGCGATGGCAGCACTTTATCCTGTGCTGATGATTATTGTCGGCACATCAGATGTCATTCATATTATGTCCAAATATGTGGATGAATTGAAGAAAGGATTGTCCAAACCCGAAGCTATCAAAATCACGATCAAAGAAATCGGAATGGCGACGTTGCTGACTTCTACGACAACGGCAATTGGTTTTGCGTCGCTGCTATCTAGTCAAATCAAACCGATTCGTGACTTTGGCATGAACTCCGCTCTTGGAGTGATGGTCGCTTACGTCACCGTCATCTTTTTTACAACGGCAGTACTGTCTTATTTCAAGGCGGATAAAATCATCAAACTAGGTCGTGGTGAAGCATTTTGGACAAAATGGATGAATGCATTTTATCACTTTACGGTGCGCTATCCGAAGCAAATTACGGCTGGCGGATTGGTAGTTTTGGCTCTTTGTTTTTTAGGTATTTCGCAAGTAACCACCAATTACGACATCACGAGCAATATGCCACGCGGCGAAAAGATTACTGAAGACTTTAACTATTTTCAAGACAGCCTAACGAGTTTTCGACCTTTAGAAATAGCCGTCGAAGCGCAAGGTGACTATAAAGTGAACGACTACGAAGTGCTGCGCGAGATTGATAAAGTAGAGCAAAAAATGAAGCAGTTTGACGAAATTCGAGCGATTGCTTCCAATACGATGATCTATAAAACGATCAACCAAATGAATAACGGCAACCGTGTGGATGCGTATGAATTTCCAGAAGAAGCAGCGCGATTTGCCTCCTACAAGCGACTCGCCGAGCGCATCCCTGAGATGAACAATGCGGTGCTAGAAAGTAAGGATAAAAAGAAGGCACGTATTACGTCACGTGTCGAAGATATTGGTGCAGATAGTATTAAGGCGATTAATATAGAACTGGATTTATGGATTGCCGAAAATACCGACTCTACGGTCGCTACTTTCCAACAAACTGGCACTGGATTGATCTTAGATAAAAATTCGGAGTATGTGCGACGCAGCTTGTTGATGGGTCTAGGTGGCGCGATTTTGATCGTGAGTATTATTATGGTGTTGCTGTTTCGTGATTGGCGAATGCTCATTATTTCACTATTACCAAATATTTTTCCATTGCTATTAGCTGGCGCACTTCTGGGTTATTTAAATATTGAATTGGAAGCTGGCATTGCCATCGTCTTTGCTGTCATTTTCGGTATTGCCGTCGATGACACGATTCACTTTTTGAGCAAATTTAAATTGAGTCGAGATAAAGGGAAGACGATTGAAGAAGCCTTGCATATTACCTTTTTAGAGACTGGCAAAGCGATTGCCTTGACGACTATCATTTTGTTTTTTGGTTTCTTGGTGATGCTGTTTTCGATACATCCGCCGAGTGTAGTGATTGGCTTATTGATTAGTTTGACTTTGTTTAGTGCGCTGTTTAGTGATTTGTTGTTCATTCCAATTTTGATTCGTTGGTTGATGAAGGAGTAGGAGGAATTAGACTTTTTGTAACTAACTTTTTAGATCGATATTTGATACGTTTAGTTCTTTGATAGTGAGCGTATGTTTCATCGGAGGTGCAACCTCCGACGATCCTATATTTACGTCTTAAATGTTCTTATATGACTTATATGTTTAAAAATACATACCTCTTTTGTCTATAACTATTAACTCATTCTACCCATATCACCCGACTACCACAATACCCATTTCTCCCACAAACACTCAAAACATAGACCCCAGAATTCAAATCACCAACCGCCAAAGTCGTCGACCGAAAAACTTGTCGCAAAAGCTGCCCAGAAGAACTAAATAATTGAAGTTGAGCGATAGGAAAGTCAGCTTGAACAGTCAATAAATCATTGATCTGAACTACTTGAAAATTTAAGGGAACAATAGGTGAAAAAGTAGAACTACTTTCATCCACAAACCGTGCGATAAAAGGATTGAAAGTAGAAGCTGTATAATCAATATCGCCAAATGCTGTAATCGTTCCCGTGAAGTCGCCGACTGCTTGCCATTCATTTGAGGAGACTGCTTGCACCTGATTAATAAACGCATTTTCACTGGCATTAATCGCATTGCCCCATTGTGCTTCACCTTCCAAATTAGTTTGTACGATAAAAGCAGTCGCTTGCATCGCTGCTCCGCTCAGCACCACCTCATCCGCTTCCAATGTCTCTCTGAAAAAACCGCCAAACAACAATCGTTCATCACGAATCGCTAAACTACGGACATTCTCCATCGTCGTCGCACCTATTCGTTTCGCCCAAAGTGGATCGCCCTCAAAATTGTAAGAAAGTAAGAATATATCCTCATTGACCCCTAAAGACTCAATCGTCCTCGATTCACTAAATTCCATGCGCCCAACAAAATTGCCAATCACGAAAATTTGCTCATCAGAGCTCACTACATCAATAGCAAAACTAGGAAACACACCACCAGCATCACGCACCCAAAGCGGTTCGCCTTCAGTAGAATAAGTGACTAAAAAGACATCTTCATCTTCGGTATCCGTTCGTAAAGTATCATTGACCAAAAGTGTTTCGCCAATCCATTCTCCAAAAACAACTATATCGTTATTGGGTAGAATGGTCAAGGCAATTCCCGTGGCTTTTCCTGAATGGGTTTGTCCTTGCTGCGCCCAAATTAAGTTCCCAGAGGCATTCAATTTCAATAGAAACGGCGTTGTCTGTTCGCTTTGTAACGTATCTTCATCTATCCAAATCGAGCCGTTAAAACTACCAGTCAACAATAGATTACCCTCAGAATCAATCGCCAAATCATTCACTTCTTTATCCCCACTTCCGTCGATGGATAGTCCAATATCAATCGTTCCAACTTCATCGTAGCGGAGTAGAAATATGCCCTGTGTATTGCCACTTGTTTGCAGTCGGACAGCATCAAACTGCGCATCAATCCAATACGTGCCAGTCGCATACGTCCACTCATTGAACGACTCAATAGCCACCAGTTGATCGTTGCGCTCACTACCACCTGTTCGTATCCATTCCATCATCCCATCAGCAGCCAATTGCGCTAACACAATATCATTGCCACCAACAGAGAAGATAGCAGCATCTAAGATCGTGAGTTGATCTCGAAACGTGCCGCCTACTATTGTTCGCTCATTCGTCGTTATAGTCTGCGCAGCCAATGACAAAGGCGTATCATTTTGCCAATGTATAAAGTCCGTGAGCACCTGTGAAAACGAGGTAAATGGCAACAATAAAAGAAGAAGTAGTCGAATCATAACTGTATGGAATAGCTTCATACACAACACATTGCGTACTTAGGATGTTGCTGTAAGTGCCGATTCGATATGTTTTGAAATGACTATCTTGCGCGGGAAACATACGAAGAGAGACTATAATTTTTGGATAAAAAAAGACGTTTGAACGAGTTCACGATCTAGAACTTTAGCAAACGAAAATACAGTTGAGAATTATAAATAAGTAGCTTGACAGCTATTTTTGACTATTAAGCGATATATATTCATTTGACCAACAGATGAATAGTCTATTGTCTACTGTCTAAAATCTAACGTCTCCTACTTACTTTGTCATAGGACGTTACATGACCGAATTTCCATTTTATTATCAGCACGATGCGATGGATTGTGGGGCGGCTTGCATTCGAATGATTGCGCGGCACTACGGTCGATACTACTCTCTCGAACACTTACGTGAACTGACGTACGTCGATCGCGAAGGGGTGTCTCTATCCTCTATTAGCGATGCCGCCGAGCATTTAGGTTTCCATACATTAGCTATTAATACAAGCTACGAGGAACTGTACGAAAGTATACCCTTACCATGTATTGCGTATTGGAAGCAGCAGCATTTTGTTGTTGTTTATAAGGTCAACAAGAATTTTGTGTGGTTGGCAGATCCTGAACATGGGAAAGTTGCCTTGACGAAAGGAGAGTTTCTAGAAGGATGGATTGGGAAGCGAGAAGATGGCGAGGAAAATGGAATTCTGCTGCTATTTGAACCAACTCCTGACTTACGACAAGCCGAAGACGAAAAAGAGGAAGTCAGCAAGAATGGCTTTCGACTGTTGTGGGGCTATTTGCGCCAATATAAGGGATTGATTCGACAACTGTTTCTCGGTTTGATACTCACGAGTATCATCCAGTTGATGTTTCCTTTTCTGATGCAAGCCTTGATTGACAATGGCGTACTCGATCAGGATATTGGCTTCATCAATATGATTTTGTTGGCGCAGTTGGTGCTGTTTGCGAGTTATATTTCGGTGGAAGGAATTCGCGCTTGGATTTTGTTGCATATTGGGTCGCGCACGACGATTAGCATGATTTCCAACTTCTTGCGGAAACTCATGCGTCTACCCATTCGCTATTTCGATAGCAAGTACATTTCTGATATTCTCCAACGTATTTACGACAACGAACGGGTCGAAAAATTCCTGTCGGCATCTACCCTGATGACGATCTTTTCGATCTTTACCTTTGCTGTTTTTGGCTTTGTTTTGTATTACTATAATGTGGTGATCTTCTTGGTCTATACAGCTATCACGTTGGTGTATGTTGCTTGGGTGACTTACTTTTTGCGTCGTCGAAAAGACTTAGATTACAAACGCTTTCAGCAAGTCGCCGAAAATCAGAACAGTGTGATTGAGTTGGTGAAAGGCATGAAGGAAATCAAACTCCACAACGCCGAACGTCAAATGCGGTGGGCATGGGAGCGCACACAAGCCAAACTCTTTCGCGCCAGTATCGACTACCTCCGCATCGACCAAATTCAGCGTACGGGAGCGGCATTTCTGAACGAAGGCAAAAATATTTTGATCACTTTCATTGCTGCTAAGGCTGTACTGGACAATCAAATGACGCTTGGGCAGTTGGTGGCGATTCAGTACATCGTCGGGCAACTCAATGCCCCTTTAGCCAACTTTGTCGACTTCATTCGGGATGCACAAGATGCACGAATTAGTTTGGAACGGATGAACGAAATCCATCGGCAGGAAGACGAGGAAAAGCGAGAAGAAAAAGTGACTATTATCCCTGAATACGGTGATCTTCATTTCGAGAATGTGTCCTTCCAATATGGCGGTCCTAATTCGATAGAAATCCTGAAAGACATTAGTTTGGACATTCCAAAAGGGAAGACAACAGCCATCGTAGGAACAAGCGGAAGCGGCAAGACGACCATTCTAAAACTGCTGCTCAATTTCTACGAACCCACGGATGGTAGTTTGCGCCTAGGCGAAATCAGCCTGCACAATATTCAAAGTAAACTGTGGCGTAGTAAAGTCGGCGCCGTGCTGCAAGATGAATTTATTTTCTCCGACACGATAGCTAGAAATATTGGATTGGGGGATGAAATGATTAATACCGAAAAGCTC
>CAYLPW010000198.1:0-9303 GCA_964385665.1 uncultured Saprospiraceae bacterium | reverse complement strand
TCAACCTAGCTACCCAAAACGTATTCCGCCAAATATCCATTCCGTTTCAATACGAACAGTAAGCTGACTATGCGTTTTAGAGCCTGTTGGTTCATGCCGAAGCCGTTTGCATATTGAACTCAACTCTTACGAAGTCTACATGTGCTTTCTAAATTCAGACTAATCCATAGCATATTGTCCACTCACAAGTTGTGTATATTCTTTTGTAGTCCTATTTTCGATGACTAAACCTGCTTTTACTGATCGATGGTGACAGTCTATGAGCAGTATTTATTTCAAGATTTTCTAAAAATACTATTTGATGAAATTAACTATGACTATCCTAACCGCCCTCGTGTTATGCCTTTTGGCGTTCGTCAGTTGTGATTCTAATCCTGCTGATTCAGCAGAACATCAAGCTTTAGTGGCTGACCATGAAGGCATGGAAGCAGAACACGAACGACTAGCTGAGGAGCATGACGCTATGGAAAAACTACACGAGGAAATGATGGCACAGCATGACGAAATGAGTGACCCAGCCATTGACTCTCTACACACAGCATTAGAAACACAACATACTAAACTGCTAGAAGAACACGCTGCGATGATGGAAAAACACGATGCTATTTTAGCCAGCCATCGTGAAATGGTGGACAAGCATGCTTCAGGTGAAGTAGACATGGAAACAATGAAAGCCGAACACGCTAAAATGCAAGAAGAACATGAAAGTATGTTGGCAGAGCATAAAGCGATGGAAGAAGCACATGCACAGATGAAAAGCGATCATGAGAAAATGATGGCAGAGCATGAAGAGGGAGACCAGGAGTAAAAATTACTGAGAGTTCGATACGCCTATTTTACTGAAAGAAAAGCCGTCAACATCCATTTTGCTGATGGCTTTTCTTATGCTTGATTTATCTTACTATAGGGTGCGCCACATTTTACTCTCGTACTACATCCACCACGCCTTTCAGGATTTCGCGTTCGCCGCTCAACCACTCTACTTCAGCTACCCAGACATAACTACCAGCGGAGACATTTTCACCATGCCAAGCAGCATTCCTATCATTAGGTAATACATCTTGAACATCGTGTAGCGAACTCCCCCAACGATCAAAAACCTGAAACCGTCGAATGGTAGATGCCCCCTCGATTCCTTGCAGGTAGAAAACATCATTCACGCCATCGTCATCAGGAGAGAAGGCAGAAGCAACATAGATAGACTGCTTTGCTTCTACCTGTATCTGAATACTATCTCGAACGCGACAACCTGCTGCGTTTGTGACTTCCACAAAGTAGGTATTTTCGACAAGAGGATAGAGCGTAGGCTGAGCACAGTCCGTACAATCCAAATCGAATTCATTTCGGCTACTCCATTCAATAGTCGCTACTGCATCCATGTTACTTTGAAAACTCAACTGTAAAGATTTGCCTTGTTCCACTACCCGATTTGCTCCTAAATCCAGTGCTAACACCTCAGGAAATGCTGCCACGAAAATAGAATCACGTAGCGTCAGGCATTCATTAGAAGCTTCTACCCAATACCAGCCTACTTCGCTTATTTCGATACGTTCCGTCTGTTCGCCAGTACTCCAAAGAACTTCATCAGGTACAATAGGCAGGCTCAATTGTGCTCGCTGACCGCTACAATCAAAAGAGATGTGATTCTCCAGATCAAAGCTTTCAGGTTGTGTGAGTTGGTTGATGTTGGCATCTGACAATTCTACTGTATTTGGATTGTCAGACAGTATGAAACCACCCAATCCCAGTGCTAAATTTTCTATGACAGCTTGTGTGGACAGTTCATCAAGCGCGTCACTAGTCAGTTCGGCTTTTAAGACGATAGTATTTTTCCCAATCAGCACATCTAAATTAGGAATACTAAATGTAGAACTTCCAACACCACTTTCAATAGTTGCCAATGTAAAAGTGTGGTCGACTACTTCTGTAATCGTGACGAATTCGGGTAAAATATCTTCTAGCAGAACACCTGTCTTCCCTTCGCCAGATGTGTTATAAATCGTATATTCTATTGTAAATGGTTCGCAAGGGGCAAGGAACTGTGGCGTTACTTTTCGCTCAAATCGCATTCGGAACGGACAAGCGCACGCGTCGCTGAATTTCCCAGTAGTGGTCGGTGCTAAGTAGTCAAATGTGCCATCCAATTTATCGACTTTGTACAAAACAGATTGTTCGACCGCACCACCTCCGTAGGCATACAGTTGTCCATATTGGTCAAAAAACAAACCATCTACATCTTCACTCACTCGCTTGTGTTGATAATGTGTGACGGTGTTCGTTCCCATATTGATGATCTGTTTATTTTTTCGATCATAGCCATACAAAACGCCGCGAATAGGGTCTAGCGCAAGGTCGGTGATATGGGTAGAAAGAGAAGAAACCACACTAGTCACACCAGCATAATGCCCTTCTCTAATTAAGTTGATGGTATATACATGCTTGTCTTTTCCTTCCGTTTTGTCGTAGGCTATCACTACCAATCGGCGACCCTCAGGTGCAACGTAGCCCGCCCAATATTCAAAGTCAGTCCGTAAAGCTTCTGGTACACCTAAACTTTCAACAGTTCCAGAAGCATCAATGCGGAGGAGTTCTTTGCTATTGAAATCTAAGGCGTAGAGGTGCATATCGTGAATGCTCATACCCAAACAAGTGTACTGTCGTTCAGGTGCACTTAACTCAATTTGTTGCGTCATCAACTGACCACTTTCGTCCCAATACGAAGCCTGCAAAAAACTTCCACTGTTGTTTTGTCCGACGATATAAAAGCGATCATCGCACTCGAAAGCTTGCGCCCAAATCGTGGAGACGGCGAGAGTCGAACTCAATAGTAGTAGCAGCACTTTCATAGGCAAAGAATTAACGATCTCTCAATTTAACTCTTTGACAGCGAAATGGCTAGGTCACATGACCAATTTTGACTGGAAAGTTACGCGCGTTGATCGACAAAGGTGACTTGATCGTCCTCCAATAGTGGTAAGCGTTTGTAGCGTAGGAAGAGCTGAACAGTCGCCAACACATCTTTTTCGCAGTAGAAAGCGATCCGATTAATGTCGCCTTCTTCCCAAAAAACACGCCCCACCTGACTTCCGTCAATGTCGTCCTTGGGTGTTGGAAAATCGAGGACAGCCGCTAATAAATTGAGTGAAGTATAGTGTTTGTAGTCGCCAAATTTCCACAGTTCTAAAGTATCCAGAAGATATTTTGTTTCCCAAGGCTTTTTGCCAGCGATTTGTAGCAGATTCGGCAAATGCAGTTGATTCGTGATGATACGTCGGCACATATACGGCACGTCGAATTCTTTGATGTTGTGTCCGCACATGTAGTGCTGATTGGGATCGTTGTAGTATTGGTTGAGCATGTCCGAAAAGTCACGCAATAGTTCCGATTCGTCTTCACTCGCAAATGACTTCAACCGCAGCCCGAATCGTCCATCGCTTCCTCGGTGCATCACACCGACAGAGATACAAACAATTTTTCCAAACTCCGCAAAAATACCCGCTTTGTCGGTATATGCTGCTGCTGCTTGCTCTTCGGTGATTTCTTCGTTGTATTGGCGCAGAACGGAACGCGACTTGAGTTTCCACAATTTCTGAAACCGTTCACTTAAATCTTCATAGCGGTCTTGCTCCGAGACGGTTTCTATATCCAAAAAAAGGATCTTAGATAGGTCGACTTGTTCAAGCATGTTTATCTGATTTGTTGGTCAATGTTAGTAGTTCACGAAGTTGACGCGCAAGTTTAAAATAGAAGGAAAATGGATTTTTGGCGATAGGTAATACATCTGATATAGGTTCTGCGATGACCTCCTGCGATCCGCTGTCGCTCTTATGATTGGCAGTAGTTGACTCTTCGGTTTCCTCTCGTCGCAGTGCCATCTGCGTCAATACATTCGCTGCTACTAAATCGTTGATTAGCTGAAATTCGGTCTCCACAGTCGGCTTTTGCTTCTTCTCTTTCATCTTCCTTATTCGTGATGCAATTAAGTGTATACTAACAACTAATAAAGCGCGATTGTTAACCTTTATCAGCATTCGTATGATTGAAATCATACGCTCTTGTTATACCTCAACAATCAGAGACCTCAACCATAACGAAAGGGTATAACTTTAGTCGCGCTCATCGGTTTTTGTCACTTCGCCGTTCTCTATCGTATATCCATTCAAAAAGTCCTTCGTTTGCATCCGCCGCCGCCCTGCTAGCTGTAGTTCTAGTACTTCAATCCAACCATCTTGTGTCGCTATCTTCAGTGTAGATCTGCCATCCGTTTCAATCGTTCCAGCTTCTTTTTTTGGCGAATTCATGTCCTTCTCCGTCTGTAAAATTTTGAGCTTTTTACCATCCAAAGTCGTCCACGCAGCAGGATATGGACTGAGTCCTCGAATGAAGTTATGAACATCCAAAGTAGATTGCTGAAAATCAATCGCTGATTTATCGTGGTAGAGTTTTGGTGCTTTTGTGGCTCGTGTATCTTCCTGTGGTCGCGGCTGATCTTCTTCTTTTTCGATGGCTTGTACAGTTCGTAGTACCACTGCTGCCCCCAAATTCATCATGCGATCATGCACTTCGCCAGCTGTTTCATTTTCACCGATAGGGAGCTTTTCCTGGAATAGAATATCGCCTGTGTCGATCTTGTGTTGTAAGAAAAAGCTTGTGACGCCAGTCTCTTTTTCGCCACGGATAATCGCCCAGTTGATCGGCGCAGCACCTCGATACTTCGGCAGCAACGAACCATGCAAATTAAAAGTGCCATATTCTGGCATTTGCCAAACCACTTCTGGCAACATCCTAAAGGCAACGACCACTTGTAGGTTCGCTTTTAACGCGCGTAGCTCTTCTAGGAACGCCTCCGCTTTTAGATTTTTAGGCTGTAAAACTGGAATATTTTGCTCCACTGCGTATTTCTTCACCGCCGACTGCAACAGCTTCTTTCCACCACGACCTCCATATTTATCTGTTGAGGTGATAACTCCCACTACTTGATAGTCATGCTCTACTAAGATGCGCAAAGCAGGCACGGCAAAGTCTGGCGTCCCCATAAAAACAATGCGCAAATCGCGTTTTTCTATTTGATCCATTTAAAGGTATTTGGTAGTTCTTCATAAACAGCAATATCGTCTAGTGCTCGTTCTCCTCGGTTGTCGGAAAGGAGGATGTCTCCGTAGCGTTCGTAGTTCGCCCAAGGTGTAGAAAAGGAAGGTAGACTATCCGTAGCATTACGGTAGAAATCCCACTGCTTCACTAAGCTATCTGTCGGTGTAACGTAGACTAAATATTTGTTTTCTGGCGTGTTGCCTACTTCCTCAAAAGTCAGTCCGACTACTTCCGCCGCTTCTCCTTGCATCGTCGTGTCCTGCCCTTCATAGGTCAGCGTGACACCGCTATCTTTCAGTTTGAACGGCATGGTTAACCAATATGAATCGTTGATCCAGATACTTTTCCCCCGTTTGGTGAAATACTGAATGGAATCAGCTTGCGTGTAGGCTTCCCCATTTCGTTGGACAACACCTTCTCCATCTTGATGAACATTGAAAAAAATGGTCAGATTATCGGGCATTTCGATTTGTACATCACCGCTCTGTTTGTCCCAAAATAGATCACGAATCCCAAAGAAGTTCCATTGAATGTAACGGGTATTGTCCCAAGCTTTTCGTCCACCCATGGCTTCCATCACTTGGTCGGCAATTTCGATGGCGCGTTCGTCGGAGGCTTCCACATTAAAGCCTTCGGCAGCAGGATTGCCAACTAGTTGAGGTTGAGTAGCCTGCTGTTCGCTTTGACAGCTAAGTAGTAAAGTGAGTAGGATTAGGTGTAGAATGTATTTCATAAAAATCAGTATTCTCCGTGTGAAGTTGTCCGGCAACAGGAAGTTGCGGGACAACAATATAAACTATTCTTCCGTAGTTGCCACTCGACTAGCTGCTTTCATCTCTATTCGTGTGCGTGGCAAACTTTCTGGATAATTTTCTTGGATAAAGGTGACCATTTTCTCACGAATTTCACAACGCAAGTCAAAAGCATCGCCCGAACTTTGCGCACTCACTAGCACTCGAATCGTCATCGTCTCTGGCGATAAATCGGTGACCAGTACATTTCGTACTCTTTTGTCCCAAAGCGGATTACCTTCTGTGAGTCGTTCTAGTTCTTGCCGTAGTGCCTCTATTGGAAGTTGATAGTCGGCATAGATAAAGACCGTGCCTAACAGTTCTGCATTGAAGCGCGTCCAGTTTTGAAAAGGCTTTTCGATAAAATAATTGAGCGGAACAATGATGCGTCGTTGATCCCAAACACGTACGACTACGTAGGTCAAGGATATTTCTTCCACACGTCCGAACTCGCCTTCTACAATCACAACATCGTCTATTCGAATTGGCTGCGTGAAGGCAATCTGGAGTCCAGCCAACAAATTAGCAATGGATTTTTGAGCCGCAAACCCAATGATGATACCTGCCACACCAGCAGAAGTCAGTAGCCCTGTTCCGATCTTTCGGACTTCCTCAAACTCCAAAAGCGACATCGAAATAGCAATAACCACAATAATCACCCCTGCAATTTTTCGGATAAACTGAAGCTGCGTCGCAATCTTACGTTGCCGTAAATTATTGTCAATATTGATCTCATTGCGTCCTTCTATAATTTCAATGAACACATTAGCAACACGCATGAGCATCCAAGCACTGACGATGTATAGAATGATGCGCAACAGCACACGTATGCCAGCCATCACATCTTCGGTAAGTGGTAAAACGGATGTCTCGCCTACATTCAATGGAACGGATCGAGCAGCGGCTATAATGAGGAAGACGATCAGAAAGTACGTAACTGGTCGCTCCAAGTTCCGAACGCTAGAGTTGTATAGCGATTTCGGTTCGTAGCGTTTACCATTCCATTGAAGTAACCGAAAAATAATCCAATTCACGACCAAACCAACCACAATAGCTACGCCTATGAGGATGAAAAAGATCAACCAACTATTTAGATCAGATAGGTAGTATTTGACGAGTTCCTTCATGTGCTTATTCTAGTTTTAGGCGTCGTTCCCGAACGTTGACAAAACGAACTCAAAATGAAAGAAGTTCAGTGTGTCAATCTTCTAAGTTGGCACTTTCATTCACATCGCCAGTTTTTACACCAATGAACTGAAGTGGAACGCTTGTTGAAGTAGCCTCCCAAGTCGTAGCAGTTGGATACTCAAAGTCAAAATCCTCTACTTCTGCTTCATAAGGCAACGGGATGAACTGCCAAGTTGATGTATTCTCAAAATCAGGTGAGCGATTTAAGATGACGCGCTGTAACTCGATCAAATCAATCGTACTAATGTGTTTAGAGCCATTAATATCAGCAGCTATGATTTGATAAGCACTACTGAACGGTTCAATGTTGAGCAGGTGTTTTTGGATCATGATTAAATCTAAAGCTGATGTGCCATTGCGTGGGTCGCCCTCCTTTTGAGCCATAAAAGTATAGGTCGAACCGACGGATAAATTTTCGATCAAAAAATTGCCAGCTACGTCCGTTTGTGTCCTTTCATTTTCGTTCATCATGATTTGAACGCCCGATAAGTTCGCGCCCTTTGGTGTCCGTACACGTCCTTGTAGTTGGGTGAGTACATCTTCGTTTGGATTTTCGATGCCATTCATCCATAACCGTCCTGTGTTTTCAGGATCGAGCCAATCTTTGAGGCGTGTGGCAGCACTACCACCACCTTCCCACGACAACGCCAGTCGACCAAAATAAGCAGTCGACACTCGACACAAAGAATCAGGGAATCCTCCATGTAGTTGGGCAACAATTTGATTGGACTGATTTAACAACGCACCACCTGACGAACCCACATCAAACCCACCACCTTCATTCATGGTCACTCGAAAATGGTGGTTGCGCGGGGTTTGAATATCGTTGTTCCAGTTGATGGGGGCAGAAAAAATGATAGATGAACTATTTTTTAAGGTGACCTTCTTCACGTCGCCGCGTGGATGATGAATGAAGGTGCTGCGCGTAGGTACGTCAGGCTCGGCATTCCATCCATTGAAGTAAGCGTTATATGAGTTGGGAATGAATTGATTTAATTCAAACAGCGCAAAATCAGTATCCTGCCAAGCGGCGCGTAGTTCGCACCCCAGAAGTGACTGAAATTCGGGTTCATTGCCGTCGTTCTCGCAAGTCGGGTGCTCGTAATTAAAGTCGAATCGCCATAAGTTAAACAAAGGTGTGTAGTCGCTAAAGCAGTGATTGGCACTCAACAATAGCGGTTTGCCATCCTCGGCAGCGTTATTCACCAAGTTGCCAGTACACCAACCTGTTCCTTCTTCCAATACCATCATGATTCGACAAGCACCACGCTTCAGTTGCTGGACATTGGTATTGGTGTTGCAGTTTACGTCTGCTTGGCATTCATCCGCTGTCCCAAATCCAAAAGTCATCGCTGTCGGCACATTGAATACGTAGTCAATTCTAGGAATACGAAAGCGTCCTTCGCCTTTTGCTTTTGCAGGCTCGTAGTATTCAATAATGACACGTTCTCCCTCGACAATACCAGTCAAAAACTGCTCGCTTTTGCTGTTATTCTGATTGGTATATGCGCCCAATATTTGCTTTCGATCAGCAGAGTAGACGAATAATTTGCTACCTAATGGCAAGTAAAAATTATCGTAAAAAAGGAGGAGTCCTTCCGCTTGCTTCACTTCAATCTGTAGCTGCCAAAGACGATTTCCAAATGGTAGATTAATCCAATTCCCGTCTTTTTTTAGGTCAATGTCGGTCGTCATTGGAATACTTTGGAGGGGAACGTCTGATACGATTTGCTTTTGAGCGGTTTGTATGGTTTTAGTGTCGGGTGTGGGAACGGTGAGTGTTGGAATACTCGCTTCATACGGTGAAAATTCGGGGGTGAAACTCAGGGGCGTTCCTCCAATGTGGCGCTGGGCAGAAAGAGAAATGCTGAGGCAAACAAGAAAAAACGAAAACAGTGAACGATGCATATATTGGCATTTAATTAGTATTGGCAAATGAGAGTAGCCTGTTTCTTATTTTACGAGTATATCTCTGCTAATGTTGTTGGTGGAGCTATTTTGTCAATTATATGTCTTTCCAATTCATTTGCATGCTTCTTTTTGACCATCAGTTCTAAAGCAAAATAACGATATATGCATTTATATCTGTTTTAGGCCGAACAGATATAGGGTGAACTCTTAACTCCTTTTCTTCTAAAACCAATATTTTACAATTCACCCTTAAACTCAGCTGCTACAAATATCGTATCTTAGCCCACTAGGAGACAACAGATATGAAAATTACTAAACTGCG
>CAYLPW010000197.1:0-9367 GCA_964385665.1 uncultured Saprospiraceae bacterium | reverse complement strand
ATCTATTTGACCTTCGTGATTCGTAACGACTAAGCTTTTCTGGTGCGTTCAACCTGCTAAACAAGTTTAGCGGTTACGAGTACGATACCGTAATTCGTAATTCACAACTCAAGCAAACAAATCCCTATTCGCCATCCACTTTTCCTTCCGATAGCTCATCGAAAATTCAATAATTAGTAATAGCAATGCCAGACCGACAAAATACTGATAATAGCTTTCGTATTCATCAAATGCCTGCTGCTCAAATTCCTCTTTATTCATCTGTGCAATACGACTCCGTAGCGCACTTCCAATACTAGATGCGCCAACTTGTATCGGGTAATAATCACCTCTAGCTGCTGTGGCGACTGCTCTTAACATCTCCTCGTTTAGTCTCGTGCGCACTGGTTTTCCTTCTTCATCGCGTTTAAAATCTTCGTAGCCATTGACATTCGTTGGAATGAAGCCTCCTTCCTCCGTTCCCACACCAATGGTAAATACGATTAGTCCTTCCTCTGCTGCTGTTTCCGCTACTTCCATCGCTTCCTCCTCGTGGTTCTCACCATCTGTAATCAGAATGACGACCTTGTCTGCTTCGCTTTCGTCATCTACGGCATTCATCGCCATTTGTAGAGCCTCTCCGATAGCGGTTCCTTGTGTAGGAATTTGGTAAGGATTTGCACTATTAATGTATAGTTGCGCTGCACTATAATCGCTAGTCAACGGCATTTTTAAGTACGCGTTACCTGCGAAAAAGACAAGACCAATGCGCTCACCTTGCAGTTCTTCTATCAGTTGGTTGGCTAGCTTTTTGGCACGTTCCATTCGATTGGGCGCAATGTCCTGCGACAACATGCTATACGATACATCTAGTGCCACTATAACTTCTACACTCTCACGCGTCGACTTTTTGGTGGCCAATGTTTTTCCTGATTGCGGATTTGCCCAAGCGACTATGAGTAATGTAGTCACGACTAGGATCAGCGCAAACTTGAGTTGATGTTTTCGACTGGAATAACCGTCCATCAACTGTTGTACGACAGTCGTCTGTCCAAATCCAGCCAATGCTTTTCGACGTGCGCGCCACATGTACCCAAATGCCAACAGTAGCAACGGCAACAATAGCAACGCATATAAATGAGTATCGTACTCCAATCGAATCATAACGCTCTTACAGTTTTCAGAAAACTTCTCCTTGCTCAAATAAAGTGAATTAATAATTAACTTCCAACTATTCGTCTAATAACAATAAATTCTCAATACACTAACGGCTGTTGTCCTTCACCTGCCAGCTACTAGACAACTTTAGGACTCAACAACTTAAGACCTCCTTATCAAATGTATGAAAATAGCCTTCCTCTATTTCGTTCACAGTCGTTGTAAAGCATTCGTTCGATGAAAACCTGCTCTTCTTCACCTCAAAAACTTTTCTATTTCGTTACTTCCTGATAACGAATGAATTAGCATGAACCTACCAAATACTGGCTACTAAAGACTGGATTCGCATACCTTTTTTGTATCTTTGAAGCATGAGTCATTTTGTAGTATCAGCCAGAAAGTATCGTCCACAACGCTTTGATGAAGTGGTCGGTCAAGAGCATGTGACACAGACGTTGAAAAACGCGTTGCGCACGGATCATTTGGCGCATGCTTTCTTATTTTGTGGACCAAGAGGAGTAGGAAAAACGACCTGTGCACGTATTCTCGCAAAGACAATCAATTGCGAAACGCCTACCGACGATCATGAAGCCTGTGGAGCATGTGGCTCCTGCAAGTCGTTTGAAGAAAGTGCGTCCTTTAATATTACCGAACTGGATGCAGCTTCTAACAATAGCGTCGAACACATCCGTGCGCTGATAGAGCAAGTGCGTTTTCAACCACAGCAAGGCAATTACAAAGTATTCATTATTGATGAGGTACATATGTTGTCCTCGCAAGCGTTCAATGCCTTTTTGAAGACTTTAGAAGAACCACCGCCATATGCCATTTTCATTTTAGCTACTACCGAAAAACACAAGATTCTTCCTACCATTCTATCGCGCTGCCAGATTTTTGACTTTCGACGCATTCAAGTGCCGCGTATGGTGAGTCATTTGCAAGAAATATGCAAGACAGAAAGCATTGAAGCAGAGGAGGATGCCCTACATATTGTCGCGCAGAAAGCAGACGGTGCATTGCGAGATGCATTGTCTATTTTTGACCGAATCGTCAGCTACGCCAATAAGCAAATCACTTATGAATCCGTTATTCACAGTCTGAATGTATTGGACTATGACTACTACTTCCAGATAGTAGATGCCTTTCTTCAAGAAGATCGTTCAGCGATGATGCGCTTGTTTGATCGTATTGTTAATAATGGATTTGAACCAGATATTTTCCTAGTCGGTCTAGCCGAGCATTTGCGAAATATTTTGGTGTGCAAAGACGAAACAACGCTTTCTTTACTAGAAGTCAGTGAGTCTTTGCGCGAACGTTATCGAAGTCAAGCACAAGTCACACCGGCTTCTTTTATTTTGAGTGCGTTGAATCTATTGAGCGAATGCGATGTACAGTATAAAATGGCGCGCAATAAGCGGCTGCATGTCGAAATGGCGTTGCTGAAAATCACGTATTTGCAGCGAAGAATAGAAGGTGGAAGTATGCCTATGCCAGTAGCAGCGACAGCAAATGAAAAAAAAAAGCCAGTAGCCACTCCAACTGAGAAAAAGCCAGAACCGATAACTGATATCCTTGCCGAGATACCAGTTGCAACAGCAGCAACACCACTTTCAGTGCCAGCAGAAGCACCTCATGCAACTGATCAGCCTTCTGCCGCTTCTACTCAATTGGTACAAGAACCGCCAGTAGCGACCACACCTCCCCCACCAAAGTCCAAGTCTAAGCTACGCCGTAGTACAAAGCACAGCTTAGTACAACTCAAATCAGTCGATAACATTGCACAAGAAGTGGCGCAGGAAGTCGAAACAGCTGTAGAAATCCAAGCGATCCCGTTAGACTTAGCAACTGTAACGCAACTGTGGAATGAGCATATTGAGACAGTAGAAAGCCAGCAAGCACAAACTTTACTCAAAAGTACCCAACTTGCCATAGCAGACGATAGCATCATCGCCACTGTGCCTTCCAACTTGACGGCAGGCATCATCCGAGATGAAAAAAAGCTGTTGCAACATCTGCGCGATCGGTTTCAAAATCCGCAATTGGGCGTTAAAATAAAAGTGGATGCTTCAGGTATGGATGCGCCAGAAACAAGACGAAAGCGACGATGTACACCTAAAGAGAAATATACCTTGATGATGGAAGTCAATCCGATGGTCAGAGAATTTATAGAACGCTTGTCGCTAAAATTAGACGAAAATTAAAGGATGCTTAAAACGCTCAGTATAGCACTTATCCGATTTTATCAGGGTGCGATCTCGCCTTACTTGGGACAGCGATGCCGCTACTTGCCGACTTGCTCTGCCTACACCATTGAAGCGATACAAGAATGGGGATTTCTAAAAGGTAGTTGGTTAGGACTAAAACGTATTTCGCGCTGTCATCCTTTCGGCGGACATGGTTACGATCCAGTACCAAAGAAAAAATAAGAGCTGATCCTTCGATATTTTCCTACTTTTGGCGAAATTTTTTTGTTACATGAAACGGCTCCTTCAGCAAGTCCGACTTTACGAACCTACTCACGTTCTTCACCTCCAACGGTGCGATATGCTCATTGAAGATGGGATCATTCAGAAAATTGCGCGCAGCATTCAAGATGATGACGCTAAATTGTTACCTACACAAAATTGTTGGGCATCTGTTGGCTTCATGGATATTGGTGTGCAAGTGGGCGAACCTGGCTTTGAGCATCGAGAAACTTTAGAAAGCGTCTGTGCAGCAGCGGCGGCAGGTGGTTATACGGCTATTGCTAGTTTTCCGAATACTCAACCTGTCGTTCAGAGCAAATCAGAAGTTCAGTTTCTGCGTCGCTTCACTGAGCAGCAATTAGTAGATATTCTTCCCATAGCAGCCATCACGAAAGATACAAAGGGTAAAGATTTGACGGAAATGTACGATCTGTCCCGTCATGGAGTAATTGCCTTTTCAGACGGCGATCATTCTATTCAACACGCGGGCGTTCTACTACGCGCCATGCAGTACGCCAATGGATTCAATGGCACGATCATTCACCACCCTAATGATATGAATATTTCAAGCGATGGACAGATGCACGAAGGTAGCGTCAGTACGCGATTGGGTATAAAAGGCATCCCTTCTCTAGCGGAGGAATTGATGTTGTTGCGCGACATTGAACTGCTCGACTATACTCACGGACGTTTGCATGTACATCTTCTCTCCACTGCTGAATCAGTCAATGTTATTCAACGGGCCAAAGAGCGAGGATTATCCATTACTGCTTCCACTTCTCCCCTACATTTGAATTTTAACCATGAAGCGTTAAATAATTTCGACAGTCAGTTTAAAGTATCACCCCCTCTTCGAGCTGAAAGTGACCGACAGACCTTGTTGAAAGGGGTGAAAGAAGGGATTATTAACTGTATTTCTAGCGCACACAGGCCGCTAGAACATGAAGCAAAGTTTCTGGAGTTTCCTTACGCAGAATTTGGTACTTTGGGATTGCAAACCGCTTTATCGCTATGCTTAAAAGTATTGACGCCAGAACGAACCATCGAAATTTTAAGCTATAAAAACCGTCAAGCATTTCATCTTGATGTGCCGACTATCAAGGAAGGAGCAGTAGCTAATTTAGCTGTTTTTGATGTGGATACAGAGTGGACAGTGACAGCATCTAGCTTATATTCTATCTCTAAAAATACGCCGCTTTTGGGACAGGTACTAAATGGGAAAGTCCTCTATACTTTCAATAGAGGCTTCTTCTCCACTAACACTGTTTAGCCTACAAATTTTAGGCTTCTATACACCAAAATTTCCTTACGGTTCATCTAAGACAACAGAAACATGCTGATAGATACGCATACGCATTTATATGTAGCAAAATTTAAAGACGATAGGGATAAAGTCATTCAACGCGCAGTAGAGGCTGGCGTTGAGCAATTTTATTTGCCGAATATTGATAGTCAACACATTGATGATTTGTTAGCTTTAGAAGCAGCTTATCCGAAGCGTTGCTTTGCGATGATGGGACTACACCCCTGCTCCGTAAAGGAAAACTGGGAAGAGGAGTTGGCGATTGTAAAATCTTGGCTAGAGCGTCGCTCGTTTGTAGCGATTGGAGAGATTGGGATTGATTTGTATTGGGATAAAAGTTTTCTAGCACAGCAGGAAGCTGCGTTTCGACAACAAATCGACTGGGCAAAAGCGTACGATATTCCGATCGTTATTCACTCGCGCGAATCAACGCAAGAGGTGATTGAGGTTCTTCAAGACCTGAAAGATGAAAAATTGAGAGGTATTTTTCATTGTTTCGGAGGTAGCGTGGCTGAGGCAAACGCGATTACAGACCTAGGCTTTTATTTAGGTATAGGTGGTGTGCTGACGTTTAAGAAATCTGGACTAGCAGAAACAATGCGAGCAATTGATTTGAAGCACATCGTTCTAGAAACGGATGCGCCTTACTTAACGCCTGCGCCCTTTCGTTCCAAACGTAATGAAAGTGCCTACGTCAAATTAATTGCAGAAAAATTAGCAAGTGTAAAAGAAATAAGTGTAGCAGAAGTGGCAGCAGTTACAACCGAAAACGCTTTAAATATCTTTGGAAAAAGACAACAATAGCGCAAGAAAAAGATAGGTTTTTTGAAGGAGAAAGCGAAAAATTTTGAATTGTAAGGGCTTTTTGCAATTTTTGCGCAGCCCTCACACAGAGAATGGAGGAGTTGAAGCTAGAAGTTCGTATCTAAAAAATCAATTTTTTAAGATTTTTATAACGAGTTTCAGCGAAGTTTATATATTTGTTTTCATAGTGTGCCTTATTTCCCTCGAAGTTCAAGAAGCTTTAAAGCTTTTGAGGAATTCTTTGTGAAATACCAAGCTGTACATTTAGAGAGGTGGCCGAGCGGTTTAAGGCGCACGCCTGGAAAGCGTGTTTACCTGTGAGGGTATCGAGGGTTCGAATCCCTTCCTCTCTGCTTAAGACATACAATTTTTATTCATAACACATTTTACTACACAGTAAATGATCTCTGAGGAGATTAGAAACAATTGTTAAAAACCTTATTATCATGCAAAAAGTACTTACACTGCTTCTAGTGCTTGGTTTCACTATCTTCACTGCAACTTCTATTTATGCACAAGATGACTTGGAGCAAGCGGAAGAAAATGTTGAAGCTGAAATGCAAGAAGCTGGCGATGAGCTAGACGACGCTACAGATGCAGCTGCTAACGAAATGGACGAAGCTGTTGACGCAGTCGATGAAGCTACTGACAATGCTGCTGCAGCAATAGGTGACGCTGCGGACGACGCCGAAGAAGAAGCACAAGGTATGCTTCAAGTTTTAAAGAAATACTTCATCCAAGGTGGATGGGATTTCATGAGTTTGGTACTTATTTGTCTAATCTTAGGTTTGGCATTCTGCATTGAGCGTATCATTACATTGAATGTTGCTACTACTAACACAGACAAGCTACTAGGTCGCATCGACGAGCGGCTACAAGCTGGTGATGTAGAAGGAGCAAAAGAAGTAGCGAAGTCTACTGCTGGTCCTACTGCAAGTATCATGTATGAAGGCTTAAAGAACGCAGATGAAGGTCCTGAAGCTGTTGAGCGTGCGATCACTGCTTACGGTAGTGTTCAGATGGGTCTTTTAGAGAAAGGTATGGTTTGGATTTCTCTATTTATCGCTATTGCACCGATGCTTGGTTTCATGGGTACGGTAATTGGTATGATTACAGCTTTCGATAAGATTGAAGCGGCAGGTGATATTCGTCCTGATGTTGTGGCGGGTGGTATTAAAGTTGCCCTATTGACAACGGTATTTGGTTTGATCGTTGCGATTATTCTACAGATTTTTTACAACTACATCGTCTCTAAAATTGACAGCATCGTCAATAAAATGGAAGATGCATCTGTAACATTAGTAGACATCTTGGCAACTAACAACATTTTCAAAAGAGTATAAATAAGGTTTTTTTCTTCCTAGCAACGTGCCTTCCCCCAAGAAGGTACGTTGTCTAGATCAAATCTGAAAAATTCTTTATTCTACATAATCAGTTTTTAATATGTATCAGTTTTTATCTAAAAACGGACAGACGATTGCCTTTGGTCTAGGTGTTCTTTTGACAGCTATTTTCTTGATCTCTGCTTTTTCAGGACTTAGTGAGTTCAACATGTTGTCGGACGAGCAACAGTGGCAGACGGACATCTTTAATATAGGCTTTTACGCAGCTATCGCATTGACCATTATCTGTCTAATTGCGGCTGTTGTATTCGGATTAGTTCAAATGGCTGGCGACATCAAAGGAGCAATTAAAGGTATTGCAGGTATTGCTTTACTACTCGTTGTCTTCTTTATCGTCTATTCCACAGTAGACATAGGTGCTGATAGTGCTGGTGTCATGAAGGAAGTGAGAGAGTTTAACTTAACGGACGGACAAAGTCAGTTCATCAGTGCCGCTATCATCACGACCATTGCTTTATCATTGATCGCATTAGTAACATTCGTTGTATTTGAAGTTATTAATTTGTTCAAATAGTATCCTCTTTGTTGAGGATCAAAAAATCAGTTAATTATGGCAAGGAATAAGCGCGCAAGCAACGAAATCAATGCAAGCTCAATGGCAGACATTGCCTTCCTACTATTGATCTTCTTTTTGGTAACAACCACTATCGCTCAGGATAAAGGGATTCAGGTATTACTTCCACCTTGGTCGGAGGTAGAACCAGATATAACCAAGCTGAACAAGCGAAATGTATTTGCTGTTTTGGTAAATGCTGACAATCAGTTGTTGGTAAGAGGTGAATTAGCGAAAGTAGAGGAATTACGGGAACGAGCAAAAGAATTCATCGTCAATCCGCAAGCGAGACCAGATCTAGCAGAGCGTCCGAACAAAGCGATCATCTCCTTGAAGAATGATAGAGGAACGGAATACGGTACTTACATCGAAGTTTACAACGAGCTGAAAGCAGCCTACGAAGAGCTTTGGGATGAACTAGCTCAACGTAAGTATGGAAGAGACTATGATGATGACATGCCAACAGCACTGAAACGAGAAATTCGTACGGAGATCCCCTTCGTTCTTTCAGAAGCAGAGCCAACGAGCTACGGAGAAGAAGGATAATCTCTTTTTAACGCACCTAAGAGTAGGTCTAAATTTAAGTTTGGAGATACTCTAAACAAAAGATAGAAATCATGTCAAAATTTTCGAAAAAGAGAGGTAAAGCAAGTCCTGCTATTTCTACCGCTTCCCTGCCAGACATCATCTTTATGTTGTTGTTTTTCTTTATGGTAGCGACCGTCATGCGTGACGCTTCTCTTAAAATACAGGTCAATACGCCTACTGCGACAGAGTTGACGAAAATTAAGGACAAGTCCTTAGTCAATAACATCTACGTAGGTCGTCCACTACCGCAGTTTCAAGCTATCTATGGTACTAGTCCTATTGTTCAGTTGAATGATAAGCCAGTACGAAAAGAAGAGATTGAAAATCAAATTCCGCTCTTTTTGGAGAATCATAAACTAAAAGTGCCAGAAGCGCGTCAAGCAGCTATCTATAGCTCACTCAAGGTAGATGGTGATGTAACCATGGGAATTGTGCAAGACGTAAAGACTGCTTTGCGTAAAGCAGGACAGTTGAAGATCAACTATTCTGCGAAGCAACGTGTTGGCGATCTGTAATCTTGAACTGGAGTCTATTTAGATTCAAAAACCTCGAATGATACCCTCGTTCGAGGTTTTTTTATGTACCTAACTTTATACCCAACCAAATAGCACCGAGACAAATAACTAAACTACCCAATATATTTACTAAAGCAGCACTAGCTTGTCCGCTGGTCAACAAAGTAAATGTTTCTAAAGAGAAGGTAGAAAAAGTACTGAAACCACCACAGAAGCCAGTCATGAGCAACAAAGCAACTGTGCTGGAGACCCCCACACGCTGACTATAAGCAAATAGCCATCCTAGAACGATACAACTTACTATATTCGCAGTTAATGTAGCGTAAGGAAAATGATCGGTATAAGGACGCAGTAACACGGCGATTCCATACCGGCAGATACTTCCTAGTCCGCCTCCGATAAACACATATAGAAAATTCATTGTTCTGGTTGATAGGTATGATTGGAGTCATACCCTTCTGTTATGAATAAGCTATTGAACCCTGAAAATACAGCGATAGCTTACTATTTTAGTCCTACAAATTTGAGTACTGATAAATCGCTCCTAATATCGCATTTTCTCAAAATCTTATTCTTTCAAACTCTCAAACTCTAATACT
>CAYLPW010000196.1:0-9405 GCA_964385665.1 uncultured Saprospiraceae bacterium | reverse complement strand
TTGAGCGATTGTTTGGAAGTGTTAACCTTTCGTAGTCGCTGAACTTGTTCGGCTGACTTCTATGAACCTACCGAATAAATTTGGTGGTTACGAGGAGGATGTGATAGCATAATAATTATCTAAAGTATGATAGACGAAATCATAGCACTTATTGAAAAGTACAACCATCTTCGTCTACGTGAAGTACTGAACTACGAGAAGTTTCTTCACTTTGAAATTACTTATCATTCTACCAATCTAGAAGGAAGTACACTAACAGAAACGGAAACTCAGTTATTATTAGACGAAGGATTGACCCCAAAGGGGAAACCGCTGACGCATAGCTTAATGGCAAAAGATCATTATGAAGCTCTTTTATTTATCATTGAGGAAGCAAAGCAAAAGAGAACGATTTCTGTCGAATTTATTCAAGCGATCAACGCTAAAGTATTAAAAAGTACAGGCGCGGTTTATAACACGTTATTCGGAGAGGTCGATAACTCGAAAGGGGTGTTTAGAAAAGGAAATGTACGTGCAGGTAGTCGCTATTTTGTCACCTATTCAAAAGTGCCTGACTACACCGAACGACTAGCTAAAGAACTAACTGATAGAATCCTAGAAGCGACTGCAACAAAAGAACAATTGCTCCTCTCCTTCGATGCTCATTTTGAGTTAGTCAGTATTCATCCTTTTTACGATGGAAATGGACGTACCTCTCGCCTATTGATGAACTATCTACAAGCTTACTATAAGTTGCCATTAGCTATCGTCTTCACCGAAGATAAAATAGACTATTTTGAAGCTTTGGAACAGACAAGAAAAGCGGATGATCGTCAATTCTTCTACACGTTCATGTTCCAACAGTATCAGAAACATTTGAGTACAGAAATTCAACGCTACAATGAAATATTGTAAGCCAATAAACTGCTCTTTCCTTTGCAAGATAGAAAAGTTAGCACGTTGGAAAACACTATAAATTTGAAGTTCTAACCACTCACCAACACACGCTGTTGCCAATAACAATTGCTCCTCAATTCAGTATCTTCGTGCCTCTTAAAAACAATGAACGACTATTCATGAATGCAGGAATAAAAGTCTTCGCGCCAGCTACCGTCGCAAATATGGCGTGTGGCTTCGATATACTCGGCTTCGCTTTAGAAAAGCCTGGGGACGAGATCGTCGCTCGCTTTTCGGATACACCAGGTTTGCGCATTACGAGTATCACAGGTACGAAAGGGAAGAAGCTACCCTATGAGATCGAAAAGAATACAGCTGGTTATGCGGCTTGGCGATTGCTAGAACATTTAGGCGAAACAGAACGAGGGATTGAGTTAGAAATTCGGAAGAAAATGCCATTTGGTAGTGGATTGGGGTCTAGTGCAGCAAGTGCCGTAGCAGGTGTGATGGCAGTAAATGAGTTGCTGCGACGACCGCTGGAGAAACGAGAATTATTGCGCTTTGCAGTGGAAGGAGAACAGATCGCCGATGGTGCTTTTCATGCGGATAATGTCGCACCTTCCTTGATTGGTGGCATCGTTTTAGTGCGCAACAATGCAGCATTAGATGTACATCGCCTGCCTGTATTGAATGGATTGTACGCTGCTGTCATCCATCCGAACGTACAGATACTAACAAAAGATGCGCGTGCCGTGCTCAGCGATCAAGTGAGTTTAAAGAAAAGTGTTGAGCAAAGTGGAAACTTAGGCGGCTTAATTGTGGGACTATTTAGAGGCGATTTAGACTTGATTGCTCGTTCTTTACAAGACGTGATTGTAGAGCCTCAACGAGCGAAACTGATTCCATATTTTTACGACATTAAGGAGGCAGCCTTGCAAGAAGGAGCATTGGGGTGTAGTATTTCAGGGGCAGGACCTTCTATTTTTGCCTTGTGTCCCAATAGTTTAGTTGCTGAGAATGTAGGTGCAGCGATGAAGCGCATTTTTAAAGACAATAAAATTAGATCATCTTTATTTATTTCTCCTATCAACTCAGAAGGGGCTATTCGTTACTAAAATCCACTCCCATGCAGTTATACAGTACTAACGACGCTACAAATATAGTCGACCTAAAAGAAGCCGTATTCAAAAGTCTACCTGCCGATAAAGGCTTGTACATGCCTTCGGAAATTACGCCGCTACCCTACTCTTTCCTTTCTCGCTTGTCGGAATATAGCTTTCAGGAAATTGCGGTTGCTGTTTGTCAGATGCTCTTTCAAGGGAGTATTCCTCGTGCGGATGTAGAGCAGATTATTGAACAGTCGATTACCTTTCCTGCACCTGTTGTTAGCTTAACCAAAGACCTACACATTTTGGAATTGTTTCATGGTCCTTCCTTAGCCTTCAAAGACTTTGGTGCTCGATTCATGGCACAGTTGATGAGCTATTTTTTAAAGAAAGACAATCGAAAGCTCACCATTTTAGTAGCGACTTCTGGCGACACAGGCGGTGCAGTAGCTTCTGGATTTTACAAAACTCCTGGTATCGAAGTCATCATTCTCTACCCTTCTGGAAAAGTGAGTACGTTACAGGAAAAGCAGTTGACCACCTTAGGCGAAAACATTCAAGCGGTAGAGATTGATGGAACATTTGACGATTGTCAGGCGTTGGTGAAACGCGCATTCTTAGACAACGAATTGAACCAAAGCTATAACCTAAGCTCTGCTAATTCCATCAATATTGCGCGACTGATTCCACAATCGTTCTACTATTTTGAAGCTTTCAAACAGGTACACAAAAAGCGCGAACCAACTGTTTTCATCATTCCTAGTGGCAACTTTGGCAACTTAACCGCTGGGCTATTAGCGAAGCGATTGGGCTTGCCGATTGATCGTTTTGTAGCAGCTACCAACGCGAATGACGTTGTTCCACAATACCTAGAATCAGGAGAATACAAACCGCGACTATCACAATCTACTATCTCCAACGCTATGGATGTGGGCAATCCTTCCAACTTCAATCGCATCATGAATCTGTATAGTTCCACGTGGAACAATGTACGAAATGACATCATTGGGTATAGCTGCGACGATAATACTACACGTCATGTCATTCGATCCGTTTACAAAGATTACAACTATACATTGTGTCCTCATACGGCTGTTGGCGTCTACGCAGCAGAACGATTTGAGGAAGATTTTTATGCAGCTAACAAAATTGTTTTAGCTACTGCGCATCCTTCTAAATTTATTGATGTGGTAGAAAAAGAGATCAATACAAAGGTGGAGATACCTCAACGGTTGGCAGAATTAGCAGGTAGAAAAAAGGAAAGCACACCCATGTCTAGCCAATTTCAAGAGTTTAAATCTTGGTTATTAAAAAGAAAATAGTCAATTGTTCCACGTGGAACATTTAAAATAGTTTATCACTCGCTGACTGTTTTGACAGTATTAGTAACTTTCCTATAGAACATCCAATAGGTATTAATTGTCAATAATGTGACGAATCCACATCTATAATTGCAGTATATTTGCAGCATGAAGAAAAAGAAAAGAGTAGAACAAAGTCATATACGAAACTTCTGTGTGATCGCGCATATCGACCACGGAAAGAGTACGCTATCTGATCGTTTGTTAGAATATACCCAAACCATTTCAGAACGAAAGATGCAAGATCAGGCATTGGACGATATGGACTTGGAACGTGAACGCGGAATTACGATCAAGAGTCATGCGATTCAGCTGAATTACAAACATACGAACGGAGAAGAATACGTTTTCAATTTAATTGACACACCTGGTCATGTCGACTTCTCGTATGAAGTGTCGCGTTCCATTGCAGCTTGTGAAGGCGCATTGTTATTAGTAGACGCATCGCAAGGTATTCAAGCGCAAACCATTTCCAACCTGTATTTAGCGATTGATCATGATTTAGAGATCATTCCAATCTTAAATAAGGTGGATATGGATTCGGCAATGATCGAAGAAGTATCGGATCAGATTATTGATTTGATTGGTTGCGAACCAGATGAGATTTTATTGGCGAGTGGAAAGACTGGATTAGGTGTACCTGAAATTCTTTCAGCTATTGTTGATCGTATTCCTGAACCAAAAGGTCAACCCGATGCACCACTGCAAGCGTTGATCTTTGATTCCATGTTTAATCAATATCGCGGTGTCATTGCTTACTATCGAGTACTGAATGGATTTGTCAAGAAGGGTCAGCAGATTCGCTTCATCAATACTGGAAACGATTATCAAGCGGATGAAGTAGGTATCCTTCAAATGGACATGATTGCCAAGGATGAAGTGGAAACTGGAAATGTAGGCTACATTGTCACAGGTATCAAAGAGTCGAAAGAAATTAAAGTCGGAGATACCATTACTGATAGTGAAAATCCTGGTCCAGCGATCAAAGGATTTGAGGAAGTAAAACCGATGGTTTTTGCCGGTATTTTCCCAATCGATAACGACGACTACGAAAGCTTGCGGGAGAGTTTAGAGAAGTTGCAGTTGAATGATGCCTCTTTGGTGTTTGAGCCTGAAACATCGGTAGCTTTAGGATTTGGATTTCGTTGTGGATTCTTGGGCATGTTGCACTTAGAAATTGTGCAAGAACGACTAGCGCGCGAGTTTGATCAAGATGTCATCACGACTATTCCGAACGTATCGTATGTGGCATATACTAGAAAAGGAGAAAAACTAGATGTTCGCACACCAGCAGACTTGCCAGACCCGACAGTGGTAGATAGGGTAGAAGAGCCATATATTTTAGCGCAGATCATCACGAAGCCAGAATACATTGGTGCGATTATGACGCTTTGTATGGAGAAGCGAGGAACACTCACCAAGCAGCTGTACTTGACGACAGAACGCGTAGAGTTAAGTTTTGATCTACCATTAGCAGAGATCGTGTTTGACTTTTACGACCGCTTAAAATCTATATCTAGAGGATATGCTTCTTTTGATTATTCACCAATGAATTATCGAGCGTCCGATTTAGTGCGTTTGGATATAAAACTGAATGGTGAACCTGTCGATGCCTTGTCTGCCTTAGTGCATAAAGACAAAGCAGCAGATTTCGGACGTAAGATCTGTAAGCGACTAAAAGAGTTGCTGCCGCGTCAGCAGTTTATGATTGCGATACAAGCAGCAGTCGGTGCAAAAATTATAGCGCGTGAAACGATCTCTGCTTTACGTAAAGATGTAACTGCTAAGTGCTACGGCGGTGATATTACGCGGAAGCGAAAGCTACTCGAAAAGCAAAAGAAAGGAAAGAAAAAGATGCGTCAGATTGGTTCAGTAGAAGTGCCACAGAAAGCCTTTTTGGATGTACTAAAACTGGACTAATGTGGAGCTATTGCGATATATCGTTTTGTCGGTGATCTTGCTGAGTGTTCTTTGTGGATTAGCTGCAAGCATTCATCAATTTACCCGACGAAGCGGTACGCAAAAAGCAAATAATAGCCTTGCCTTTTTACTTCTCACATTCTCCTTGAGTGTGTTCAACGTCTTATTGCTACGCACTCGATTTTTTGGCGACTACGAACATCTTTACCAGATGCCACTGTGGTTTACCCTCTCCTTTGGGCCACTCTTTTTCTACTACGTCAAGTACAAACTATTCCCTGCCTATCGCTTCCGACCGAGCGATCTCAAACACCTCATCCTACCGTTCATTCAGGTAGTCATGCTACTCACTATTTCCTTTCAATCCATTGATAGCCAATGGTTTACTTGGAAAAATTTTATTAAACCCTTTTATGGTCCTATTGAATATGGCTTATTTCTTTCCACAAGTTTTATGTACGCCATATTCTCTTATCGCTACGTTCGTTATCGACTCGCACAACTCCGAAAAAGCGGTACCGATTGGGAAGTAGATACAGCGATGAGTTTGCGACACTTAGTTCGTCGATTAACTATTTTAGCTGCCGTCTATACCTTTTTTGCGCTTACTGATTTTACCGCGTTTCACTTTCTAAATCGAGACTTACAGGATGTACAGGGCTACACGTTTTTAGGTGATTTGGCAATGAGTGCAGTGCTGTTGTGGTTGGTCATTAGCACGTATTGGAAGGAACTAACGTATGTGAGGTATTGGGGAAGAAAAAATGAAAACTTGGAGAAAAGGCATATTGAAGAAGCACTCGAACAAGAAGAACGTTTCCGAAATTCAGAGCTGACTCCTTTGCGATTGGCTTTGCATTTGAAAACCTCTATTCAACATATTAAAAGATTAATTAAGCCGACGGATTGGCGAGTCTATTTACGGAATCGACGTGTCAAAGCAGCACAAGTGATCCAACAGAAATATCCTAATTTAGAGATTGCGACAATAGCTGCGCGATTAGGTTTTTATTCCAGCTCCAACATCTCCAATCATCCTCATAAAAAGCAATAAAAACGAATGCTGTTCACCATTTTTCAAGTACTCTTAATTCTATTCTTTCCAGCAGCCGCTATCCTATTTGCCCGCTCTTTTGCTATTGGAAAGTGGTTAAGTCCCGTCGTGCTTTGTTACGCGTTAGGCATCTTCATTGCAAATGCCACTACCTTTCCAGTCGATCTAGCACTCGCCCAACAAATCAGCGAAATCAGTATTCTCTTTGCCATTCCACTACTCCTTTTTAATACCAACCTAAAAGCTTGGCTCAGCCATGCACGCACGACGGTTATCTCCTTTGGTCTATGCGTATTGAGTGCTATCATCGCTAACCTAGTAATGGCGTTTGCCTACGAATCATTCATTGAACAGACACCACGCTACGCAGGCATGATGCTAGGTTTATTCACGGGCGGCATTCCGAATATGCAAGCAGTGGGATTAATGCTAGAAGCCGAAAGCGAGGATTTTGTATTGCTCAATGCCGCAGACATTTTTATAGGTGGTTGCTATCTCATTTTTTTGACCTCTATTGCTCATCGTGTCTTTGGTTGGTTGCTACCAGACTTCGATCAAAAGCAACAGCATCTACAGCAAGAAACGATTGCAGCCGATCAACCCAAATGGCAGTTATACCTCGCCAATTTCTTGTTAGCGGTGGTAGTCGTCGCTATGGCTGTCGGATTGACGTATCTGCTTACAGGGGCATTGAAGGCGGTCGTTCTCATCATTCTACTACTCACGACCTTTTCTATTCTGCTATCTTTTCTCCCTGCTGTCCGCCGCTTACCGAATAGCTTTGAAATGGGTGAATATGGACTCCTCATCTTCTGTGTCGCTATTGGACTGCAAGCAGACTTTACATCTATTTGGGAAAAGGGTGGTTGGATTATTCTCTACATGGCGAGCGTTTGGGGAATGATCGTCCTTCTGCACACAGTGCTAGCAAAATGGTTCAAGATTGATCGAGATACCGCAATGATTACGGCGACTGCTGCTATTTATGGTCCTGTTTTCGTGGGGCAAGTGGCGAGTGCAATTGGGAATCGAACGCTGGTGTTCTCGGGTATTGCGACTGGTTTGGTTGGGTATGCGGTGGGGAACTATCTGGGGGTTGGATTGGCTTATTTATTAGCATGGTGGATGGATTGACTTAGTTATAAGCTACCAAATAGAACTACTTCCAGTTGACGGATAGTGATTATCTTTGACAAAAATTGAGTTGATATGGCTAGGGATAGAGACCATTACATTGTAAGACGAGCATTGGAGAAAGACGGATGGGGAATTACGCACGATCCCTTAAAAGTACCTGCTGGAAAGCGAGACGTAGAGATAGATCTAGGTGCTGAATATCTAATAGGAGCAGAGAAGGAAGGAGAGAAAATAGCAGTGGAAATTAAGACATTTTCAGGTGTTTCGCAGCTATACGATTTCTACCGTGCACTAGGGCAGTTTACATTCTATCGTTTGGCACTAAGCAAATCAGAACCAAATCGCACCTTATTGCTATCTGTTTCTGATGAAGTATATGAAACCTTCTTTGAAGAAGTGTTCATTCAGGAACTATTGCAACATGAACAGTTAAAATTGTTATCTATAATATTAAATCAGAAACAATTGTACAATGGATAAAGTAGCGCAATACAAGCAAATCGCACGAGAATTGTTAGTAGAAGATAGCCAAACGGGAACGATGATTGAGCCAAGTATTCGGCGACAGTTCATAGGAGACGATGAAAATGGACACTATTTGCTGTACCATATAGGATGGTGGGATCAATATAAACGACAGTATGGTTGCTTTTTACATCTAGAGGTCACGGAGGATGGAAAGATTTGGATTCAACACGACGGAACGGATAATCCAATTGCTATTCGCTTAGTTAGACAAGGCGTTCCGAAAGAGGATATCGTTTTTGGATTTCACGCCCCTTACAAAAGATCGTATTCAGGTTTCGCTTCTATGGAACTATAAAAAAAGGGCACTCTCCATCCAATCGGAAAGCACCCCATATATCTTCAAGATAGAAACGAAAGAAGTAAAGAGCAGCAGTCTACTGTCTAACATCTACTGTCTAACGTCTCAAAAAATTAACTCTTCACCGTACGAATAATCGCAGCCGCCACCTTATACGGATCAGCCGCTGAATTTGGACGACGGTCTTCCAACCAACCATTCCAGCCATTTTCGACTGTCGCAATTGGAATACGAATAGACGCGCCTCGGTCAGAAATACCATACGAGAACTTATCAATCGACTGCGTTTCGTGCAGACCTGTTAGACGCATGTGGTTGTCTGGTCCGTAGTTATCGATGCAGTCTTTGATCGCTTCTTCTGTCCCAAATTTATTACAAATCTCATCGTAGATGGCTTTGTCACCAGCTGTCCGCAATGTTTCGTTCGAGAAATTCGCGTGCATACCAGAACCATTCCAATCGCCTTTTACTGGCTTACAGTGATACTCTACCGCTACGCCATACGGCTCAGCGATACGCTCCAGTAGATAGCGCCCCATCCAGATTTGATCACCAGCTTCTTTTGCCCCTTTCGCAAACATTTGGAATTCCCACTGTCCAGTAGCTACTTCCGCATTGATGCCTTCGATGTTCAATCCTGCATCAATACAAGCATCCAAATGCTCTTCGACGATGTCTCTTCCGTATGCTCGATTTGCACCAACGCCACAATAGTACGGTCCTTGAGGTGCAGGATATCCGCCTTCAGGGAAACCTAATGGCAAACTAGTATTCGTATCAACTAGGAAATATTCTTGCTCGAAACCAAACCAGAAGTCACCGTCGTCTTCGATAGTGGCGCGAGCGTTAGACTCATGTGGTGTACCGTCCGCGTTCAATACTTCAGTCATCACTAAATACGCATCTTCACGACCTGGATCAGGGCAGATGAAGATTGGCTTTAATAGACAGTCAGAAAATTGACCTTCTGCCTGTTGGGTAGAACTTCCGTCGAATGACCACATAGGACACTCCTCTAGTTTGCCTGAAAACTTAGTGGCATCTACCAATTTTGTTTTACTGCGCAATAGCTGCATCGGTTTGTACCCGTCCAGCCAGATGTACTCTAATTTTACTTTAGACATG
>CAYLPW010000195.1:880-9411 GCA_964385665.1 uncultured Saprospiraceae bacterium | reverse complement strand
CATCAGACTCTTTAATCAGCCACGCACTGACTTCAAAAGGAACGACCACACTATCTCCTGGAGCTAGTTCAAACTTTTCGGTGGGCGTCAAACGGTAAAAGTCGCCCGTGATTTGCTCGACGCTTGCTACATCAGAAGCATTGTCAAGTACATCTCGATTGGTTTGGTTGTAGTAGAGTTCCCAGTTGTCGCCTGCAATGGTCGTTGCGCCATCGTTGTAGAAGGTGAAGGTGGCTAAAGCACTTGGAGTCGTTTTGGAGGTGTTGCTGAGGAGTGTCCATTTGATGCGTGTGGGCGTTATTGGATCGTCGGCTGCTGTGGGTTGATTTTGGCAACTGAATAGTAGAGTCGTACATAAGGCAAGTAGTAGGAAACGCATAGTCGTAGATGGTTGGTTTGATAGGGAAATTTAGGAAAAAATATTGACTATCTGACTCAAATATGATTCTACTCGTATACAATAAATTATACAAAACTCTTGTGCGCTTTCGTAGTCGCCGAACCTGTCTGCTCCAGACAGGTTTGCTCAGCTGACTCTTTAGCTGAACCTACCGAATAAATTCGGTGGTTACGAAGCATTATTGGAAGTCACCCCGTGAATGTTCAGCTCAAGATAGGAGCTTATCAACCTACCTCTTTTTTGAGCGTAAAATTCGCGGGCTGACAAAGCTACAGCGAAATGCCTCGCTTCCAAGGAATAAAATCATATTGCCCCAGACGGACGGCGGCTGGTGTTGCTTCTCCACTGGCGACTTGAATGACATACTCCAACAAAGCTGCTCCTTTCGTCGCTATGGTATCTTTTCCGTTGATAATGCTGCCAGTATCAAAGTCAATAATATCACTCATTTTTTGAGCGACGATGCTGTTAGAAGCGACTTTGATGACTGGTGTGACCGGATTTCCTGTTGGTGTGCCTAACCCAGTGGTAAATAGAATAATGTTTGCGCCAGAACCTGCTAGACCTGTGGTGCTTTCGACATCATTGCCAGGCGTGCAGAGTAAATTGAGTCCTTTCTGTTGAGCAATTTCGGTGTAGTCCAATATATCGGTGATGGGGGAAGTTCCTCCTTTTTTCGCTGCCCCTGCCGATTTCATGGCATCGGTGATAAGTCCGTCTTTAATATTGCCTGGAGAAGGATTGGCGTCAAAGCCTGAGCCGACGGCTACTGCTCGTTGCGCGTACGTCTGCATCAAGTGCGTGAATTTATGCGCTAAGGTTGCTGTCTCACAACGAGCAATGAGTTCTTGTTCTACTCCATTCAGTTCTGGAAACTCGGACAGAATAGTCGTGCCACCTAAACCTACTAATAAATCAGAGACTTGCCCCAATGTCGGATTGGCAGTAATGCCAGAAAAACCATCCGAACCACCACATTCTAGTCCAATGGTGAGGTGTTCTAATCCTGCTGGCTGTCGGGTGATTTGGTTGGCTTCGATCAGTCCAATAAAGGTCTGTTTGACCGCTTCGGCAATGAAGTCGCGTTCGGAAGCAGATTGTTGTTGTTCTAAAATGTAAAGTGGTTTTTCAAAGTGGGGTGCAATCTTTTCAATAGCAGATGCTAACAATTCAATTTGTGCATTTTGACAGCCCAAACTCAAGACCGTCGCGCCAGCTACATTGGGATGCGTGATGTAGCCTGCCAACAACTGACAAAGTACCTCGCTGTCCTGTCGAATACCACCACAGCCGCCATCGTGTGTCAAAAACTGAATGCCGTCGACATTTGGGAATAAGCGATTTTTGGTGATTTCTTGACTGGTTTTTAAAATGTTGGCGTGCTGCAAATCGGCTTTAGATGCTCCATTTTTATAGAGTTCAATCAAAGCAGCGGTATCCACTACATAGTCTTGTTGTGCCGCATAGCCCAATTGCTCCAGCATGGATGCCTTGATGATTTCAATGTTCCGATTTTCACAAAAAACGAGCGGTACGACTAGCCAATAATTCATCGTTCCCACTCGTCCATCCGAGCGATGATAGCCGTTGAACGTTCGGTTTTGGAAGGCAGACAGATCAGGAGCATTCCACTTCTCTTTTTTCAGTTGCACGCTGATCTCTTGTGTACTATGTACGACATTTTCGGTGCTGATTCGGCTTCCTTTGGGGATGAATTGTGTTGCTTTTCCCACTTGCACCCCATACATGATAATTTGCGCTCCTACTTGAAGATCTTGGGCCGCAAATTTGTGCTTGAGCGGCACGCTTTCTTGTATCGTATAGCGTTCGTTGTTCCAGTGCACTTGATCGCCAGCTTGGAAACTACGGAGCGCGACGATAATATTATCTTTGGGATGCACTTTGAGTACTTTATTTTGCATGGTCACTATCGTTTTTGCTTTGTTGATTGGTTACGATGATAAGATAGACAATTGATAAGGAAAAGGAGATATTGACCGCCCTGATTTGTAGCATTTTTTCCTCTATTTTTTAAATGCAATAATCGTCCTTAATCCCTCTTCATGCTCAGTCATCATTTTTCCATTGAGTTGCATCACCAATAAACGAATGAGTTGACTACCAAATCCAGTGCCTGAAGGTGTCGTATTTTTCTGTATGCCTATCCCATTGTCTTTGACCGAAAAGAGCATCTGCTGCCCTTCTTGCTGAAGAGATACTTCAATTTTGCCTTGTTCCTGATCGGGAAAAGCGTACTTCAACGAATTCGTAATCAGTTCATTAGCAATCAAGCCAATCGGAACAGCCGTGTCTATATCTAACTCAATAACAGCTACATCATACTCGATTGCTACTTTGTCCCAAGCATCATAAGTATCCAAGATACTCTCCACTAAATTTTTAAAATAGTCTGGCATATCTATACCCGCCAAATTCTTCCCTTGATACAGTTTTTGATGTAAAATACTCATGGATTGCACGCGACTTTGGCTGGCTTGCATCACGCTTTGCACTTCGACATCATCGACTTGTGCAGATTGTAATTCGAGTAAGCTAGACACCGTTTCTAGGTTATTTTTGACGCGGTGGTGGATTTCTTTGAGGAGGAGTTCGTTTTGGGCGTTGCGCTGGTCGAGTTGGGCGTTGGTGTCTTCTAAGTTTTCATTCAATAGTTGTAGTTGATCGTTCTTTCTGCGGTTATTTCGATAGGTCAGAAAGAGTCCCCCAAGTAATAAAATGAGCAGACCTCCAATGCCAAAACTCAATTGTTGAATCTGCCTTTGTTGTTGAATTTGAATGGACTGATCGGCAATCGTTTCTTCTTTTTGCTCGGTATCATACTTGATGCGCAATTCATTCTTTAGGGCAGCGAGTTCTTCTTCTAAAAGGTTGACTTTAGTGTCTTTTGCCTTCTGAAAATAGACTAAAGCAGAGTCCAATTGATTAGTCAATTGAAAGCAGGTGGCTAGATTGTTGGTGTAATCCAAGAACTCTTTAGGTGTTTGCACTTTACGCGCTACTGTGTGATAGTAATAATCTCGTAGGTAAGAAATCGCCGTTTCACAGTCGCCTTTCAAGCGATAAATATCTCCAATATCCCCTTTCCATCCATCCACTGCAGCTTCGCCATACAGCGATCCCATCCCTTGCCAAGCAAATAATAGATCATCCAGTGCTTCATCGTATTTTTCTACTGCTTTATACGCTCTTCCTCGCCAAGCACGTATATTATAGGTTTCTGACTCACGGCGGTCTTCGGGTAACTGATCAATGAGTACCAACGCACGTTCTGCACTAGCCACTCCTTCCTGCGCATTGCCCATTTTCACCTGTATGTTAGATAGATTGGCTAATGCTCGAATGAGGGGATGTGTCCGCTCTTGCGCTTCATAAGTAGCAATAACTTCTTCGGTATACTGAAGTGCGCTTTCGTAGTCTTGTGTAGCCGTGTAAATGATGGCTAAATAGGAATGAATGGAAGTGATTCGTTCTTCATCCTGAGTGGCTTTCGCTAATTTCAAACCTTGCATACAATACTTCTCTGCTTCCTCGTACTGCTGCATATCATATAGGTCAATACCCACATCGGCATAGGATTTGGCGATGGCTGCGGTATCCGTTGTCTGCAACCATGCTTTCAAGGCTCTTGAATCGTATAGATAGATGGAATCGGGCGTTTCGGAGTCAATAGCTAGATAGTGCCACATCGCCAATAAGCGATGTGCTTTGGCGATGTATTTGGGTTCTTTGGTTTGTTCGCTTCGCGCTACTATTTCCTGAAAATCCTCTTTGACTTGAGCATCTATCTCACCTCTCATTTTATCAAAAACGGAGGGTACTTTTGCGAATACGGTGTCGAGTGGCAAGTCAGCTAGAGTTTCGCTGGCTGCTAAATTATAGAGTTCGCTATCAGGTACCTCATCCTGTGCTAGTAAAAGCAATGGAAACCAAAAAACGCAAATGAGTATTGATAACCTCTGCATAGCATTTTTTTCTCAAATTTAAGAAAAGTAAGTGAGTAGAGGGTTTCACCCAAAGCGCAAATCGAATAAAAGAGAAGCAACATTATCTATTCTTCCCATTTCGTTTTTTGTAGGCATTGACACGCTCTTCATAGTTAAGTTTATCTTGTTCTGAATACTCCTTCTGCATCCGTCCTGGCAGTTCCAATCGCTCTTCCGCGTCCTTTGGTGTCAGATCAACAAATAGGTTGCGCCCATTTTGTTGTTTGTCTAGCTCAAAAGCATCGTACAGTTCGCCAGTCACCGTATACGCTTCATAGGTTAGCTTATTGTCTTCAATATGGATGAGTTGATACAGTTGCGTATTAGAAGCGGCTCGTTGCATCCAATCTTCTAGCCCTACATCATACATTTTCGGACCGCTCACACTCACCACATAGATAGGTCCACCAATAGTGGTCGTCTTATTGCCTAATGGCAGATTGGTACCTCTCGCGTAGGTATGGTCATGCCCTTGCAGCACCAAGTCGACCTTGTATTCTTCAAAAAGAGGTTGTAATGCGTTTCTCAGTCGTTTGTTATCTCGACCTCGTTTGGAGGAATAAATAGGATAATGCATCGTCACTACCGTCCACTTTTGGTCGTTATTTTCTAATAATTCGGTCAACCAATTGACTTGTGCTGCGCTGTCTTCAGGAGAAATTTGCAAGGAAATAGAATTGAGCGAAATAAGTCTAGTATCTTGATAATCAACGTAGTAAACGGTTTCTTTGGAGTTTTCTGGTCCGTTCTCTGGCAACGTAAACGTCGGCTGCCAATGTTTAGAAAGCAACGTTTCTCGTTCTGCGTTGCGGTAATATTCGTGATTGCCAGGTGTAGCTATACTCGGCATACTACTATATACCCAACCACCTGCATAAAACCACTCGCCCCATTCGTGGTCACTATTGGCGCGATTGATTAAATCCCCTGCATGAATCATAAAATTAGCTTCAGGCATCTTACTATACGCTCCACGAATCGCTCTCGACCACATCGACTTCAAGTCGTTTTGCGCATCCCCAAAGTACAGAAACGAAAGTGGTTTTGCTTGCGAACTCGCCGTCTTAAAATGAATCCACTCGCTCCAATGCACTCCATCACCCACCCGATAGGCATACAGCGTTTCAGGTGTCAATCCAATCATCACGGCAGAGTGATAATTCGCCCCATTTCTATCTGTCAGCAAAGCAGTCGTTGTTCCTTCAAACAACTGCGCTTCCTGCTTAAATTCAGGCGTAGGATCTGCTTTGGCTACCTCTACTAAAGCTTTATCGACGGCTAAGGATGTTCGCCAATTCACCGCCATGCTGGTATCAGGAGCTTCTGTCAAGGTCAAGATGATTCGGTCAGGGACAGGTGTGGGCGGATAGAGATCCATATCATCTGTTTGTGTCCAGCCGATGCTAAATAGAAAAAGGCTACCAAAAATAGTGAGGAGTATTGCTTTCATGTTGGAAGTGTCGAGTTGATGATGAAGCACATTTCTTGTGCATTGCTAGTCACTAAACAGTATGTGTGCGGTATCGTTTTTGGGAAGGTATTGTTTTTGTGGGAGGTTAGATCAAGTCCTAACTTTTGTGAACGATGTGATAGATAGGTCGGGTAGGAGTCCGAGCCTACAGTTCGCTTGTTAGTTGACTTTGCAATGAGCAATATGTGTAGTGCGAGCAGGGTTATACTTGCGAAGACTGAGGCAATCAGGATTTATACTCCACGATTTATTAAGTTGTGAAGCCATCAGCTAAGAAATCTATAAATTCATTATAAACAGGTGTACTGACCATTCAATGCTTGCCTATTTATTTTTACAACAACACACTATACTAAGATAGTTTAATTTCCATCATTCCGCTATGAAAAGCAAGTTAGACGTTGTGAATCTATTGTATATTCAATAGCTTTGTTTTCTACTGTCCGAGCAGGAGGAAATACACTAAAATGAAAGAGCAACTAGAAAACTTCATACGACGCAACCTCAAGAATCCTAGAGATCTGGAGATCAAAGCGATACTTGAGATTTTCCAACCAAAGCACTTTCAAAAAGGAGATCACTTCAAACGCGAAGATAGGATTTGCAGAAAATTAGGGTTCATACTGGAAGGCAGTGCGCAACACTACGTGATTAAAAACAATGGTACTGAAGTGACGTTGAGGGTCTCTAAAAAAGATAGCTTGGTCACAGAGCTGCTTAGTATGCGAACGAAAGAAAGAACCCCCATTTCTATAAGAACACTAGAGCCTACGACCATGTTGGTGGCAGCCGAAGAAGACATCAATCGGTTAGTAGAAGTCAACTTGACCTTAAATCGTCTTTTACGAGAACATATGGCAGAGAGTGTCGAAAAACAAGCCAAACTCTACTTGCTGTTTCTGACGGGTACTGCCCAAGAACGCTACCAATTCATCATAGAAAGTAATCCTGAATTACTGAAGAGATTCCCACTCCGCTTCATCGCCACCATGATCGGCATCACACCAACACAACTGAGCAGAATCAGAAATAAAAAGTAGCATAGCCTATTGGTTTCCAATTAGAAAACCTTAGCGAACAGCAATTCTATACGCCTTTCGAACATGGCGACTTGGGTAAGTACACGAAAAGTTTAGTCAATGCGCTGATGGAAACGCAAAGTGTCGCCTTTACGAAGAGTGCATTCGATGTTGCTCGTACCATCAGTATAGATCATTTAGGGATCGGCTCAACAGATTTTGAAATCGATACCGCCACTAAAAACAAGCTGATTCAAAGCGGCTGGGATGCTACTTTAGCTTTCTTGCAACAGCAAGGAATGAATATAAATGAGTGGGGAATGCCTACTTTGGTGGATGAAAATGAGGGTACTGTGCAATGAAATGCTCAAACATAAATTAGAGCAACAACCTACTGTTGCATTTATGACTTGAATCCAAGTTGCCATTCAATACAGCTAACTCAAGAAGTGATGCGCCATACTTAGACTGCCAATCTTTATTAGGTTGTACTTTAGCCAAATACTCAAAATATTCTACGTTGCTGAATTGAACGGCAACGTGCAAAGGCGTCTTCTCTTGATGATCGATTGCATTAATTTCTATGCCTTTGTTGATTAGAAAGTCAAACACTTCCTTCTGTTTGCAAGCAACTGCCCAATGCAATAAAGACCTTCCTCGGTCATCTTCTATATCAATTCCGGTATCTATGAGCAGGCTATCCAACCTGACTAAGTTGCCATTGCAGGTTGTTCTAAATATATCTTGAGCAAAAATCTGGGATGGTTGCATCAATACCAATACTAATAGCGTAAGCGCATTTTTCATTATCATATAATACAGATTAGTCTAGTATAGAAGATTTGACAAATCGTTGAAAGGTGCTTCTCAAGTCCAACCGCGAGTGACCTCGCAACTGAACCATTAGTATATAAACTAGATGGTTTTCAACATCTATCTTAAAATAGGTGCCTGCCAACCCTCCCCAACCATATACCTGTTCTAAGTCATTAGGGTCATCACCACTTGTAACAAAACCCAAACCAAACCCTGATTCGCCAGTTCTAACTTTTAAATTTGGTAGATGTTTTCTAGTTTCCTGCAAATGATCTTGTAGTATTAAATGGATCGTCTCTGGTTTCAAAATTTGAGCATCGTTTAGCGTCCCTTTATTAAGCACCATTTGACAAACCAAACCACCACCGGCAGGATACAAGGTCATATCTTTAGTATATCTGCTATTTTCTGGTGTGTCTGAAACGGTCATCCCCTCTTTGTCATCCCATCTGTAGCCAACCGTAAATTGCTTAACTTTTTCTTCGGGTATCTGGAAAAAAGTATTGGTCATGTCGAGCGGATCAAATAGTTCTTCTCTTAAATAAACATCCAGATTTTTACCAGAAAATACTTCGATCAGATGACCACATATAGCGGTAGAAAATCCGTATTGCCAATTGGTACCAGGCTCAAATTGTAGAGGGATAGTACTTAGTACTTCTACGAATTCCTTGTTGTCTTTAGAATTAAATAGGTTGGCTTTTCGATATAGTTTGTCTAGTTTAGGAAATGGACTTCTTCCGTGGCTGTATCCCGCCGTATGAGTAAGTAGGTGTCGAATGGTAATGGGATTTTTTGCTAAACGAATAGAAGAATCGGCG
>CAYLPW010000195.1:0-862 GCA_964385665.1 uncultured Saprospiraceae bacterium | reverse complement strand
AACTCAAATTTACCACGTTCGTATTGTTGCATCAATGCAACGGAAACGATCGGTTTGGTCATGGAAAAAATCCGAAAAATACTCTCTTCGTCTAAAGATTTTTTTTGTTCAAAGTCAGCATACCCGTAACTATCAAAATGAACTAACTGATTGTGCCTCAAAATGGCTGTTTGTATACCAGCCAACTGACTGTTATCTACAAGCTTATGAAAGTGATGATCCATCTTCTTTAAGCTATCACTGGATAACCCAACTTCTTCGGGTGGAGAATGCTTAATTTGATGTTGAGCTAATGAAGAAAGAGTAATCATCAAAAAAACAAGTGCCATTGAGTATTTCATATTAGTCGTGTGATTGCAGGCAGCGGGAGCACCAACGCAGCCACGTTAAACGGTTGACGGTGGCTCATTATTCTGTAAATTATTTTATTTCTTCCCAAATATCTTCAAATGTGACTACTTGGTCGAACCCCATTTTCAATAGGTGGCGGTACAATTTTTGATCCCCCGTCCACAAAACTTCATCCATGTGTTTGGTAAGGGCAACGAATTGAACATCATATTCATCTACATCCCTGACGAGTCTAGCTGATTCTGAGTACGTTGTTATTGGAATCTGACCATCATCGATAAATATGATTCTAGTGTAAACTAAATCTATTATTTCCCTAATATCTATCTCTGGTAGACCGGATAATTTGATGAGTTTAGGGATATGTCTTTCAATCTCTCTTTTCAAATAGGTAGGAGAATAAAACTCGACCTTAGCTGGATCGGTCTGCATCAAAAATTGACCGATCCGACTCACGATCGGCTCGGTTTGCAACCGAGTTGTAATATATGCTCATCACCCAAAGCTACTT
>CAYLPW010000194.1:0-9469 GCA_964385665.1 uncultured Saprospiraceae bacterium | reverse complement strand
AAAGAAGAGTATAGTACAGAAGTGACGATCAAAGCAGCAGACGATACGCCTTATCCAGCAGCTGATCGCCAATTGGCACATAAAACGCAAATGCAGTTGTACAATATGACTGAACAATTGGCGTATATGTATGATGCACTAGGGGAGATGCACGAACAGGCGACTGCGCATTCGGAAGTAGCCAAAAAGAAGAAGGTAGCAGAGCAGTTGGATACTTTTGCGAAAGCGACGAAAGAGTTGCGTTCTTCCTTGGTCGCGCTAGAAGGTGATTTCTATGTCGATTCTAGCTCGAGTTTGCGAGAAGATATTTCGACCTTGGCATTGGGTGTGGGTTCTTTTCCAGGCAAACCAACAACAGGTCAGTTGAACAAAGCGGCTGAGTTACAAGAGCGACTGGATGAAGTCACGAAGCAGTTTGAAGCGTTTCAGACGCAATTGCAAACGATCAATACGCAACTCGAAAAGCAAGAAGCGAAGCCGATTGAGGTGAAGACATTTGAGGCATTTAAAGCGGCGTAGGAGTACGTATTAGTACGCATTTCTGAACAATAAAAAGGGGAAGCACTAGCTGTACTTCCCCTCTTTTTTATTAAGTGAAATTTTAGAAAAATTCTACTGCTTCACCAATTTCTCTACAAACTGATCACTTTCTGTACGGACGATCAAGTAGTAAGAACCCTTCGCTAGGTCACTAATATTTACGTTCAAAATACCACTATCTGTTGACTTCGTAATAGATGTCATCAACTGATTACTTAGACTATAAATCTCAATAGTCGCTTGTACAGTTTCTGATGGTAAAGTGATGTTGACAAAGTCAGTACTAGGGTTAGGGAAAACATCCACTTTCCCGTCCAATTGCTTGCCTTTCGCCACTAAAATATCAGAATACGCGTACGTTCCATCTGTATCCATTTGCTTCAATCGGTAGTAACTGATGCTTTGTATTAGTGGCTTGGTATCAATCCACTCATAGCGTTGTGCTTCCAAAGTCGTGTAGTTACCCTTTACAAAAGTTAGCGTTTCCCACTTGTAAGCGTCTTGACTACGCTGAACTTCAAAACCCATATTTTCAATTTCTGAAGCAGTTTCCCAAGTTAAAGCGACTGTTGCACCATCTGTGTAAGACAAATTGAAAGCTGTTAATTCTACTGGCAACTGTACTGGTACATCAGAACAAGCAGAAGTAGTCCCAACAATGCTACTAGAGAACGTTCCAGTTTGTCCACATGGAAAAGTGATTGGATTTGGATTCATTGGAAAAGTCTGTGATGAGTTGCCTGCTGAAAGCGTCAACGTGCGTTGAATTGTTTCATTGAAAGGCGCATCAATGCTTACAGAAGCATCCACTACAATGTCCGTGTCAGCATCACCATCATCTGCTGAAATGGTTATGCTCAATAGGTAATCGCAAGTACCATCTCCGTTTTCTACTTCGCTGGCGATGTTGTACTCTATCGTTACATCATCAGAGTCGCTTTGAAGATCGCAGACTTGAATTTGTGCTTGTAGCACACCCGTACCGATCAATAGAAGAAATAGCGTTAAGTAAATGTTGCTAAATGTCATAAGTGTTCTATATTAAAATGGTTAAAATGATTGCAGCGATTTTGGTTGAACGTATTGGTGGCTATAAGTAAACTAAACCGTTTAGTGCATTTTATGTGCTGTGCACTATGTTATCCTCTTATCAAAAAGGAAACATTCAGCTGATATTCGACCATTGATAGGGAATGTAGCTCCATTGGTCAAACAGCGCGTCTTTCTATGAAAAAATGTTCAGTATGTTTGGATAACCTATGATAACGAATGTATCCAGGTAAGTAAAGTAGCTTGAATAGTGGTTGCAAATATATGTATTATAAACAATATGTAAGGTTATAAAATGTTAAATTAATTGATTAAAATTAAGTGACTCTAGGACTAAAAGTGAAGACGTTTTGGGGAATGGACTGAGTAAAATAGCGGTTCGGATCAAATTAGGATTAGCGACAAATTCGATTGAAGAACAGCTTATTGATAGGCAAAGGTTTAACTCTGACCACAGAAGATGGGGCGACTAGTTTTTTGGATATGACAAGTAATCGACTGTTTTGAATAAAGACATACAAATGCGTAAAGTATTGGCGGCAAAGTGTAGCTTTTTTTTTGCTTGAGCTTAAAAATTGTTCGCTTCCTGCTCAACGTGTCAGAACAAGAACTCAATTAGATAGTAAGTCAATTTGTTCGTTCTACTATCTAGGTCTGCCTCAGCCCATGTAAATGCGTCCCTCAAAATAAGAATGAACGTATATTGCACCAAACAATAGATACTATGCTGAGGATCACTGCTAAAGAGATGAAAGACACCCTGTTCACGCTATTTAAAAAACATCAATTTTCGGAGGCGAAAGCAGCTTTATTAGCCGAGGTTCATACCGAAAACACCCTGCATGGCGTCAACTCGCACGGCATTAATCGTGTGCCACAGTTCATCGGACAGATACAAGATAATATTATCAAGGTAGATGCAGAAGCCGAAAAAGCAGCCACCTTCGGCAGTATCGAACAATGGGATGGACAACTCGGATCTGGTGTTCTCAATGCTATCACTTGTACTGATAGAGCTGTCGAGTTAGCGAAAGAACACGGTATGGGCTTAGTCGCACTTCGCAACACCAATCATTGGATGCGCGGTGGCTATTATGGTTGGCAGTCAGCAAACCAAGGCTGCATCGCTATGCTATTCACCAATACGCAACCTAATATGCCAGCTTGGGGTGGACAAGAAGCTCGCATCGGCAACAATCCGTTCATCGTCGCGATTCCAAGAGCAGATGGGCATGTCGTCTTGGATATGGCACTTTCTCAATTCTCCTTTGGTAAAATTAATGAGTACCGACTGAAAGGTGAACAACTCCCATATGCTGGTGGCTGGGACGATAACAATAAGCTCTCTTGCGATCCCGAAACAATTCTAAAAAAGGAACGTGGTCTGCCGATAGGCTACTGGAAAGGTTCTGCTTTGTCAATGGTCTTGGATATGTTAGCAACGCTTCTTTCCGCTGGTAATTCTACCTATCGAATCGGGCAGCAAGAACAGGAAACTTCTATCTCTCAAGTTTATCTTTGTATTCATCCTGATCGCATGACCAACCAAAACTTGCAAGTCTCTCTGCTTAATGAGATTATTGACTATACGCATCAGGTGACGCCTATGGAAGCAGGTGGTCGGACATATTATCCAGGCGAGCGATCTGCGGCTGCTCGTGAGCAGAATATAAAGAATGGGATGTTGGTAGATGAGGAAATTTGGAAACGGGTTCAGGGGCTGATGTAGAACAGGACAGGCAGCTTCATATTCATTCAACAATCTAAGATAATACATTCCTGACCACTCATTCAATGTTTCGAGGAGTGATGCGATTCAATGAAGGCTATCCTCTTTGGAAGGTGCAGCGTAGCAAAATGAAGTGGTCAAGAACGACTGCTTGTTGAGTCATTGACGGCAAAATCGAACACTCCAAGACGTAAATTCACTATTGAACGCAGATTAAGAATATAGAAGGCAAACTGAATAGCATGGAACAAAAAGTTTCCTAATCCAAAAACGCCGTCAACGGACTACTCGCCACTGCCTGCCCACTCGTAGCTCCCAGCTTCGATTCATACGCTAGACGACCAGCTTCGACCGCCAGTTTGAAAGCACGTCCCATCTGAACAGGATCTTTCGCCACTGCAATAGCGGTGTTCACCAGCACAGCATCTGCCCCGATTTCCATCGCATGAGCGGCATGAGAAGGCGCACCAATACCTGCATCCACGACCACAGGAATGTTACTTTGCTCAATGATAATGTCCAGAAAATCAATGGTTTTTAGACCTTTATTGCTACCAATGGGCGAACCCAAGGGCATGACACAAGCAGCACCAGCAGCTTCCAATAATTTACACAAGACAGGATCAGCATGAATATAGGGCATGATGACAAAGCCCAATTTGGCGAGTTCTTCGGTCGCTTTAAGCGTCTCGATAGGGTCAGGCATCAAGTATTTGGGATCAGGATGAATTTCTAGTTTTAGCCAATTCGTCTCCAAGGCTTCCCGTGCTAATTGCGCCGCAAACACCGCTTCTTTCGCCGAACGCACCCCCGAAGTATTCGGCAATAAATGCAGATGCGCATGTCGCAAATGCTGCAACATCTTATCCTGCTCATCGCGCATATCCACACGCTTCAACGCCACGGTCGTCAACTCCGAACCCGAAGCCAGAATAGCGTCTTCCATCAGCTGAACGGAGGCAAATTTGCCAGTGCCAGTGAAAAGGCGAGATTGAAATTGTCGATCTGCTATAGTAAGCATGAATGAGATATGAGATCGCTTCGCTTTGAGATATGAGATATGAGACAAGACCTACTTAGAAGTCTCATCCCGAAAGCTTTCGGGATCACATCTCACAATCTCAAATCTAGCTAATGCTTAATAAACGGATAATCCTTTTGCGTGTAGTTATCTTCCCACAACTCGCTCGCATCTGGGTACGGCGATTCTTCGGCAAACTTCACCGCGTCAGCAATTTCTGCTTTAATCTCCGCTTTGATGTCTTTAATATTTTGCTCCGAAACGATGCCCATTTCTAACATGCGCTGCTCCGTCATTTTGACTGGATCAAGCCCTTTGTAGTAGTTCAATTCTTCTTTGGTACGGTAGCGAGCTGGATCGGAAACGGAGTGTCCTTTGTAGCGGTAGGTCTTGATTTCTAAGAAGTAAGGCCCTTTGCCAGAACGGATGTGCTCCGCTGCCTTCGAGATGGCTTCATGTACCGATTCGGGAGTCATACCGTCGACTTGCTCACTTGGCATATCGTAGCCCAAACCTAGTTTGTAGATGTCTGGTAGATTAGAAGTACGCTCCACAGAGGTACCCATCGCGTAACCATTGTTTTCGCAAATATAGAGAACTGGAATTTCCCAGCTCATCGCCATATTAAACGACTCGTGTAGTGCGCCTTGACGTGCTGCGCCATCTCCAAACATGGTGACACACAAATTATTCGTGCCTTTGTATTTTTCGGCGAAGGCAATACCAGTACCGATTGGAATTTGCGCCCCAACAATACCATTGCCCCCAAAATACTTGTTGCGATTGTCGAAAAAGTGCATGGAACCGCCTTTTCCTTTCACGATGCCTGTACTCTTACCGAAGAGTTCTGCCATTGCTTGTTTCGTACTGATACCACGACCAATTCCCGTACCATGCTGTCGATACGCCGTCACAATACCATCCCCTTCGATCAAAGCGGACTCCATACCTGCCGTGATCGCTTCTTGTCCAATGTAAACGTGTAAAAATCCACGAATCCCTTTTCCATACAACGAAACGGCTTTGTTCTCGAAGGTACGAATCCGCAACATCGTCGTGAACCACTCTAGATATTGTTCCTTGCTGTATTTGGGAGTAGAGTTTTTCTTACTTGTCTTTTTCTTAGTTGCCACTGTATCCATGTAGGTCTGCTAATTTTTATAGTTGGAAATCGGCTCAAAGATAGTACTTTGTCACCTATGTTGAGGCATAACTTTCGGTTATTGCTCAACATCATTTATCTTCCGGGGAATAAGAACTATACATCCCAATCGCTATCAAGGATGAAACACATAGGCACATAGAACACATAGTTAATTAACCTGTGTGAGTGCTATGAGTAGAGTACACATAGATTTTCGGATAAAGCCGAAAGTGTGTAGCTCTCAACTTTTGAGATCTAGAAAGTTAAATCTACCTAACTCTAGATGATTAACAGGAAAATGCGGTGCTAGTTTTCCCGATCACCTACTTTATTGACTACTGAACTTGTCTGTAAGTTTTCCGTATCCTCAAGTATGCTTATATTCGTTAATTTTTAGAACAACCCACCATGCCTATATCCTTACCCATGCCGATGCCCACTTTGACGCGTTTGCATAGCCTATCTAGTGAAGAAGAAGCAATTGTCGAGCGTTTTGACGAATTTATTGAAGAATATGTTGCTTTAGTAGTTCTAGGTGAATTTGAGCGAGCAGAATTGATATTACAGAATGCCAACCAGCTATGTTTACAAGATGGTGCTCATCCGAAACAGCGTGTGCTCTGGGTGAAAGAAGCCGAACAAGTAGCAGCATTGCGTCCTAAGATCGAAGCATTGATTCAGAAAAAATATCCAGATCACACGATTGATTTTGATAATATACGAGCCGTGACGGTTGCGCCAAATGCGGAAAAGGTAAGCTACATTATGTACGCGAATCCAAGAATTGCTAACGACCCTGAAGGTAGACCAAAACGCTTGAGTATTCTTTGGATGGCGATTGCATTTAATCAAGCTATTTTGGATATCCCCAATCCAGAACTAGAGTCTGAAATTGAATCTGAAGATCAACCTACACCTGAGCTTGAACCTACTGTTCCTACCAATCCTGATAGTCCTACTGAACCTGAAAATCCAGAACTCATATGAGGTATCTATTATTGGTCGTATGTTGCGGCTTGATGCAATTGACTCAAGCTCAATTGATTACGCTCACCGAAGAAAGCACCGCCAGCACGTACAAAGACACGATTCCAGCAGCAGGGGCAGCGATTGTCGACATCAACAGTCGCATCATTGTGCAAGTCAATATCGCTGAATTGGAAGATCAAATGTTTCAATTTCAAGGGGTAGCGGCACGCGATGAACGTTTGACGAAGTTACGGGAGTTGAATCGCTTGATGCGCAGTCAAAATCAAATATTGAATCTGCTGAATGATAAATTTATGGAAGGGCGCAATGCGCGCGCGACCTTGACCGACTATCAGAATCTGGCAGGTCTGGTCAATGAAGTACTACTAGAAATAGCAGATAACGAAGCTGTTTTAGCCATCATTGATTCAGAAGCGACAGAGTTGCGCTATGCTCGAGAAGGTGGTAATTTTGCGTTGTTGGTCTTCGATATTTTGAGTGAACAAGCGCAAGCCCTTCGAGAGTCGCTGTTGGATGAAATTACAGTAGATGGACAGCGCGACAGTAGTTTGATGGTCTATTTTCGACTGGGCGCATTCATCAAAAATAGAAGTGGTGGTCGACCTGTACACATTGAAAATTTCGATGATTTGACCGTTGATCAGTATGTAGAAATCGAGCGATTTGGCGCGCCGCTGTCGCAAGAAGAAGAAAAAGCATTGATTCAAAATAAAAATCTGCGCGATAGTCTGGAACTGAATATGGATCAATTGGGCGGTTTCGTCACTAGCAACCTACGAGCGAAAGCGAACGAACTGTTCCCATCGGATACGACGAAGTTGAGTTTCCGAACACTGTATACCAATACATTAAGCTTGCTCAATCGAGAGACCGAAACGCGACCAGCGGCGCAAGTCTTATTAGAAAATGAAATCAACTTAGAACGCGTCAATCGCCTCTATCAGTTTGCCACCGAAAATTTCCAAACCTTCGTCAATTTATTTTCCAACAACAATCGTGTCCGAACAGGAGCAACCTATTTAGAATCTTTCAATCAACTGAGCCAGTTGGTCGCCAATGCTTATCAGGCGTATCATGGTGATGTCGTAAGTTTTGGGGGCAATCCTTTATTCCGCAATGACAATGGACAAGTGCCAGGTTTTGAACAATTGCAATTGGTTGATAACTCTTACAATAACTACCAGCAAGCGGTACAGCGCGATATTTCAGCCGTTCAAAATTTGATTGCGGAAGTAGAACGACTTTTGACACCTTTCCGAAAATCCTATATCGAAAATGAAGAACTAACCGAGGCAGTACGCCGCTTTCAAGCTGGCAACATTCCATCGGAAGGCTATATCGAGCTGAAAGGAATCGGGGAGCGTCGCGCTGGTGATGAAATCCTCCTTCGCGCCTTAATCGAACGAGGCGACAATCGTGCCAATCCCAACTATGAGTACAAAGAAATCTATCGTCGCTACATTGGTATGGCGCGTGTTGCTCCGCATCTGAAAATGAGTGGTTCGCTAGTCCTCGCCAATCCGTATGCGCGAAATATGGCGCCTGCTCGAGCCGTACAGTTGGAAAATCGCTTTCAATTTGCACCTAGCTATCAGATTTTCATGAAATGGGGCAGCAGGCGCAGCAAGTTTTTTAATGACTTTGTGACACCAGGCATTGGTTTGGGTTTTTCGTCTCCTGACTTTAATTTAGATGGCACGCCAGAGTTTGGAGCGGGTGTGACGGCGACTTTGTTCCGAGATATTTTAGGCTTTGGTTGGGCGTGGAATTTTGGCGTGGATACGCCTTATTCGTTCATCAGTTTAAATGTGCCGTTTACGGTGGGTGGTTTGCCAGGTTTGAATACGGCGACGGGGGTGGTGCAGGAGTGACGCGCTACGAGTTGTCAACTTCTTTGATGATTTGATTGTATTTAAGTAAGAAGCTAATCTTTTAACTATGAGTGCCTTACAAGATCGGTATGTCAATCCACTGACGGATTTTGGGTTTAAGAAGCTATTTGGAACAGAACCGAATAAGGTACTGTTGATCGACTTTTTGAATCAAGTTTTACCAGAAAAACATCAAATTGAGGATCTGACCTACACCAGAAACGAGCAATTTGGTTCAAATGATTCGGATCGAAAGGCTATTTTTGATTTGTACTGTACTGGCAAATCTGGTGAGCGATTTATTGTAGAGTTGCAAAAAGTAAAGCAGAACTTCTTTAAAGATCGAAGCATCTATTACTGCTCATTTCCCATTCAAGAACAAGCAAAAAAAGGAATTTGGGACTATCGACTAGCTCCCGTCTATATGGTGGGCATACTAGACTTTATTTTCAATGAGGTCGAGGAAGACGATGAGTATAAGGATGAAGTCGTTCAGTATGTCAATCTAAAAAATCAACGCTGCCTTCCATTTTACGACAAGCTACAGTTTGTCTATATCGAGCTTCCTAAATTCAATAAAACAGAGGAAGAGCTAGAAACGCAGTTTGATAAATGGCTTTTCGTGTTTAAGCACCTCGCTGACTTACAAAATCGTCCACCCGCTCTCCAAGAAAAGATATTCCAACGACTGTTCGATGCAGCAGAACTCGCTAAGTTTTCTCCGCAAGAACGGGAGGAGTATGAAGATAGTTTGAAGTATTTTCGGGACTTGAATAATGTGGTGGATACAGCAAGAGAAGAGGGACGCGAAGAAGGACGTGAAGAAGGACGTGAAGAGGGGGAATTGAGAACCGCTAAAAAATTTTTGGATAGTGGAATAGCAATAGAGGAGGTAGCAAGAATAATTGGTATCTCTATCGAGCAATTACAGAATATGAGAAATGATGAAGATAAGTGATCAGAAACAGTTGGAAATTGATACTCTTCCTTCTCGAGAATACGAAGCTTATAGAGACCCTCTAAAGTATTTTCGGGACTACAATAACGTTATCAGAACAGCGCGAGAGGAAGGCTGGAAAGAAGGCTATGAAGAAGGCATAAAAGAAGCCAAATTAGCAATGGCA
>CAYLPW010000193.1:0-9477 GCA_964385665.1 uncultured Saprospiraceae bacterium | reverse complement strand
AGGAGATAGATGGCAGAACCAACTAAGAAATCGACACTCAACAAGTGGCTAAAACTCAAGCAGCAACGCGCGAAAGAATCGACTACTGACATCACAAAAAAGCCTGCAGGGATAGCTGCTCCACTGTCGTACGGACAAGAACGCCTATGGTTGCTACAAGAGTTGTATGCAGACAGTTCGTTTTATAATTATGCGCATCAGTATACTTTTGAAGGGGCAATTGATCTGGAAAAATTGTTGGAAGCATTTCGCCTAGTCGTGCAGCAGCATGAGGTGCTAAATAGTAATTTTCGAGTTCAGGAGGGGCAACCTGTTCAAGTTCTTCGAGCGCAAATAGATGCTCCACAAATCATTGATTTATCAAATGGCATCAATGTAGAAAGTCGTCTAGCAACAATTACGAAACAAGAAACTAGTATTCAGTTCGATCTGACAAAAGATGCTTTGCTGCGCTTGACGGTCATCAAAATAAATGATCAAAAGCATATTGCACTATTGGTCATGCACCACATCATCGGTGACCGAGAATCGTTAAGTATCTTAAATCAAGAGTGGGAAAAAAACTATCAGCAACTTACTGCTCATCAACTCATTGAACCAAAAAAAGAACAACTTCAATACACTGACTTCGCCTACTGGCAACGACAGCAAAAGCCCAAGGAAAAAGATCTGAATTATTGGCTGCAGCAGTTGGATGGAGAACTACCTACCTTAGCCTTACCGCACGATCAGTTGCGACCCAATCAAGCTACTTTTCGGGGCGCAATGAGGAGTGAGACCTTCTCCTCGGACTTTTATAAGGAGTTGCAGCAAATTTGTACCGCACATCAAACCACCTTTTTCGTCGCTGCGTTAGCTACTTTTCAAGCCCTACTCTATCGCTACACAGAGCAAGAAGATATTCTAGTAGGTGTTCCCTTTTCCAATCGGGATAAAGTAGAATTGGAACGGCTCGTTGGTTTTTTCAATGAGACTTTGGTCATGCGTGCGCGCGTTGATGCTACCACTACATTTAATGAGTTGGTCGAGCAAATTAAGCAGACGACAATTGACGCTTTTGCTCACAAAAGTGTACCATTTAGTCAGTTGGTGAATACATTAAATCCAGAACGACAAGGGAGTGCCAATCCAATTTTTCAAACGATGTTCGTGTACAATGCAGCTGCTTCGGAAGTGGATTTTGGAACGGATATTGAAGTGACAGAAGAGGTGTTGGATCTGGGCGTGGCTAAGTTTGATTTGACCTTGTTTGTGAGTGATTTGAAAGATCAATTGCAGACAACTTTTGAGTATTCGACAGACCTGTTTGAGGAAGAAACGATACAGCGGATGTTGGCGCATCTGAAGGTATTGTGGACGAATTTGATGCAACAACCTGATGCAGCAATTGCGCAACTTCCTCTTTTGACAGACGAAGAACAAAAGTTGATTGTTCACGATTGGAATCATCAAAATATACCCAGTCCAGAAGTAGCCACTATTTTAGAATTATTTCACCAACAAGTCCGAAGTAATCCAGATGCGATAGCCGTCTACTTCCAAAATAAGCAACTGACGTACCAAGAACTAGACCAAAAAGCGAATCAAGTCGCTCATTTTTTACAACGACAAGAAGTACCACCAAATACGCTAGTCGGTCTCTTCACGTCCCCTTCTCTTGATCTCATTATTGGCATCTTAGGTATCCAAAAAGCTGGAGCTGCCTATCTCCCACTCGATCCAGATTATCCAAAAGATCGGCTGGCGTACATGCTGCAAGATGCGCAAGTCAACTTAGTGTTGACGCAAGAAAAATTGAAATATTTACTGCCAGAAACTAGCGCGACAGTCACTAGTATCCAACAGATATTGAATATTGTTGATTCTGTTAATCCAGTGGAGACATCGGTGGAAGCTTCGTCTTTGGCGTATATGATTTATACCTCAGGAAGTACTGGCAAACCCAAAGGTGTTCCGATCTCGCACGATAATCTAGTGCATTCCACAGTAGCACGTCTACACTATTATCCACAATCACCAAGTGCTTTTTTGTTGTTGTCTTCCTTTTCCTTTGATAGTTCTGTGGCAGGCATTTTTTGGACGCTGTGTAGTGGCGGAAAGCTGGTATTGACGCCCAAACGCATCGAACAAAACATCACACAACTAGGACAACTCATTGAGCAGGAGCAAATTACGCACACGCTACTTTTACCTTCCCTTTATCAAACTGTATTAGAATTTATCCCAGTAGCACAGCTATCTTCTCTACAAATCGTGATGGTTGCTGGAGAAGCTTGCGCGCCAACGGTTGTACAAGATCATTTCAAAAAATTAACGCAAGTACGTTTATACAATGAATACGGACCGACGGAAGGCACTGTTTGGAGTACAGCGCATCCAATGACTACTCAGGATGCAACTAATAGTGTTCCCATTGGTCGTCCGATCCCGTACATGCAAAATTACATCTTGAATCAGCAGTTGCAACCTGTACCGATTGGTGTGATTGGTGAGTTGTATATTGGTGGAAAAGGAGTTGCTTCGGGCTATTGGCAGCGACCCAAATTGACAGTGGCAAAGTTTGTTTCTTCTCCTTTTGGTGAGGATAAACTGTATCGAACTGGCGACTTAGCCAAATACCGTTCAGAGGGTACGATTGAGTTTTTAGGACGTGCCGATCATCAAGTCAAAATAAGAGGACACCGCATTGAATTGGAAGAAATCAAGAATAGATTGGCGCAGTTGCCAGATGTGGAAGATGCGTTAGTAATTATTAAAAATTCGACTACACATCCAACTTTAGTCGCCTATTTGCAGACCTCAATAACAAGTGATATTGCTTCGATTCGACATTATTTACAGGCGCAATTGCCAGCGTATATGATACCGTCTGCTTTTGTTTCTTTGTCTGAATTTCCACACCTACCCAACGGTAAAGTAGATATTAACGCACTACCTGAACCTCAAGTAGAAATAGACGAAGCAACGTATCAAGCACCCAAAACAGACCTAGAAAAACAACTAGCGAATATTTGGCAACAGGTCTTAAAGATAGAAAAAGTAAGTGCAACGGATAGTTTTTTTGACATCGGTGGTGACTCCATCAAAAGTATTCAGGTCATCGGAAAAGCTGGACAACAAGGCATTGCGATTGCGCCCAATTTGCTTTTCGAGTATCCGAGTATTCGCGCTTTAGCGGCTTATTTGACCGAAGCAGAAACGTCCAATTGGTCGAGTATCGCCACACTAAATCAGAGAGGAACACGCACACCATTGTTTTGTATTCATTCGGGTGCAGCACACGTTTTTTTCTACCGAAGTTTGGCGAAGTACTTAGGCGACGATCAGCCAGTTTACGCCTTGCAACCCAAAGGATTGGATGGAAAGACGGTACGACACGACAGCATCGAAGCAATGGCAGCTTACTACATCGAAGAGATCAAACGCATTCAACCCGAAGGTCCGTACGCACTTTTAGGGACTTGTTTTAGCAATGCCGTTGGGTTGGAAATGGCGCATCAATTGAAAGCCGCTGGCGATGAAATAGAATCATTAATTTTCGTGGATTCAGGACCAGTCTACTTACAAAATATCGAAGAACGTGGTGGCAATCAACCGATGGGTCGTTTTATGGAAATGTTGAGTGCTGGCGACTGGAAAGGCATAAAACGCAAAGTCAGAAATCGAGGTATTCGCTTGCAACGGAAGATAAAACAGCCATTTTTGGAAGAACAGCAGCAGCATCTACAAAGTACTATTACGAACCTCAACGATTTGTACAATCGGTATAGCTGGCGACCAATTAATCAGGCTGTTTTATTCATTCGCAGTACAGAATTTGCGAATCGAAGCGATAAAGACTATCAAGTGGAGCAGTGGCAGCAGTTGTCTAATCATCAATTAGAGATACACCTCGTAGAAGGACATCATTTAACACTGTTCGAAGAACCTGAAGTGGAAGGTTTGGCACAAGTATTAGCCGCTCATTTTGAGGCGGTAGTTGTCTGATTTTCGCCTTCCGTTTCAACACTTTCTATCTTTTTGCATTTGGTGAGAGAACAAACAAACTTAACTTTTGAAGTCACTTTTGCAGCGCATTCGACAGTCGCCACTATTGGGTTTTTTACTACTCAGTATTTTTTACCTGATTGGCATTTTAGGTATTGTGGTCTTTCAAGTCAATGGCTTTTTGCTCCTCACTCCTTTCAATTTGTTGGTGTCGCTCGCGATTGTGCTGTGGTTTCACCCAAATTGGATTCAGCAAACCTACATTTTCTTACTCATCACCTATCTGGTCGGCTATTTTGTAGAAGTGGCTGGCGTCAATACTGGTGTCATTTTTGGAGAGTATGAATACGGCGCAGTATTGGGTTGGAAGCTCTGGAACACGCCTTTGATGATCGGTGTCAATTGGGTATTGTTAGTGTATGCTAGTGGAATGACGGTCAATTGGTTCTTCCCTAGACTATCCAATTCGCTACGTCCATTTGTCGGAGCAACGATTATGGTGCTACTCGATTTTCTGATTGAGCCAGTCGCCATTCACTACGATTTTTGGACGTGGGCAGCACCTGAAGTTCCTATTCGTAATTATATCAGTTGGTATATCATTAGCTTATTTTTGCTCTTTTTGTTCCACCGAATTCACAAAAATCAGACAAACAAAGTCGCTAGCGGCTTGTTAGCGTTGCAGTTTTTATTTTTCACCGTATTATTTTTGGCTATTTGATAATAGACGTGAGATTATGAGATATGAGATATGAGACTTCTGTGCGCTCACCTCTCACACGCTCACACTCTCGCCTCTCATACTCTCGTTTATGCAAAACACACTTCTCTATATCGGTATTACTTTATTGACCATTGCGACCATGGAATTTGTGGCTTGGTTTGCGCACAAATACATCATGCATGGGTGGTTGTGGGACTGGCATGAAGACCATCATAAACCGCATTTTGAGAAAGAAGGATTTTTTGAGAAAAATGATTTGTTCTTTCTAGTTTTTGCCATTCCAAGTGCCATTTCATACATGGTTGGGTCTTCGACAGAGCATTTTTGGCTGTTCTTTGTAGGTGTAGGTATTTCGATTTATGGCTTGATTTACTTCTTGATTCACGATGTCTATATTCACCAACGCTTCAAATGGTTTCGCCAATTGGATAGTCGTTATTCTCGTGCTATTTTACGCGCACACGGCGCTCATCATAGTAAGCATACGAAGGAAGATGGTGAGTCGTTTGGCTTGCTAGTCGTGGATAAAAAATTTTTTGGAAAACGAAATAAGCAGACGACGACTTCTACGCATTGATGTTGTTATCTTCGCGGCGAATGATTGTAGGTATTGTGTATTAAGCACGATTGAAATCGTACGCTTCTGTTATGAATCGACTCTAAGAGCAGCATATACCTTCCATCTTACTAAAACTATAGATTCTGAACGCATATAGTCTATGAACCGCCTAACAAATTTATTTCAAACCGACCAATCGCACCTCCTCAATATCTACTTCACAGCAGGTTTTCCTGAGCTGGAAAGTACAAAGACCGTCATTAAATCACTTGCTGCCGCTGGCGTAGATTTGATCGAGGTAGGTATGCCCTATTCCGATCCATTAGCTGATGGACCAACAATCCAAAAAAGTGGACAGCGAGCCATTGAAAACGGGATGACCTTAGAGGTTTTGTTCCAGCAAATCGAAGCCATTCGCCAAGAAGTCGATACGCCCTTAGTACTCATGGGCTATTTCAATCAAGTGATGCAGTACGGTGAAACGCGCTTTTTTAAAGCTTGTGCTAAAGCTGGTATTGATGGCTTAATTTTGCCAGATTTGCCAGTCTATGAATATGAAGATCACTACCGCGAGGCGGTAGAAGCCGCTGGTTTGACAATGAGTTTTTTGATTACGCCACAGACAAGCGAGGAGCGTATTCGACAGATTGACGACTTGAGCAACGGCTTTATTTATATGGTGTCTAATGCGTCGATTACTGGTGCAAAACGCGATATCTCTTCGGCACAAATCGACTATTTTAAGCGGATCGAAAATATGAACCTGAACAGTCCGCGCCTGATTGGGTTTGGTATTTCTAATCACGAAACGTACGCCACCGCTTGTGACTATGCGCGTGGCGCGATTATTGGAAGTGCGTTTATTAATATGCTAGAACAAGCGGAAAACGTGGAAGAGGGAATCGAAAAGTTTGTGCGAGGAATAAGAGGAAAAGAAGAGGTCATGTCACAACAGAATCCATAACATGACCTCAGTAAACGTAGACAAACTCAAATAAGTAGATAGGTGAATAATTCGATGATTAGCTTAGCAGTCTACTATCTAAGGTCTACTATCTAACATCTGACTTTAGTTCCGTTCCATCAACTTTGCCTTCTGCTTTTTCAAATTGCGTTCCATCTTATCCACCGCATCAGCAACAGCTACCTCAAAGGTTCTATCTTCGGCAGTGGCAATCACTACATCACCTGGCACGGTGATGTGTACTTCCACCACTTTGTCTCTTACTTTTGAGGATTTATTCTCTAGTTTCAGTACCACCTTCGCGTCCAAAATTTGGTCGTGGAAGCGGGTTAATTTGTTGACCTTTTCATCAATAAAGTCAAGGAGTTTTTGGTCGGCTTTAAATTGCAAGGCTTCTGTTCGTACTCTCATTGTTACTGTTTTAGTGAATGAAAATGGACTATTGATTAGTCCTCCTTTTTATCTTCAGAATAATGGTCTTTGACCTTTTCCGCTTTCGGATGTGCTTGTTTGTAAGCGCGTTTTAGTTGTTCAATAGAATTGTGTGTATAAATCTGTGTCGATGCCAAACTGCTGTGTCCTAACAACTCTTTCACCGCGTTCAACTCTGCACCGTTATTGCTCAAATGCGTCGCAAAACTGTGTCTCAGGGTGTGCGGACTTCGCCGTTCGATCGTCGTCACTTTTGATAAGTACCGCTTCACGATGTTGTACACTAACTTTGGATACAAGGGTTTTCCTTTGTCGGTGTAAAACAATTCTTTGTATTCGGCATCAGGAAAAGTAGCTCTTTTTAGTGTCAAAAAGGCTTGAATACGTTCTGGCATATCGCCAACTAATGGCACAAGTCGCTGCTTTCCGCCCTTTCCGTCGATTCGCATCATGCCATTACTCGCATCTATATTTCGTTCCGTTAGTTGAATCAATTCTGAGCGACGCAAGCCCGTCATGTAGAGCAATTCAATCATTAAATGATCGCGCTTGCCACTGTACGTATCTGGAAATTCGACCTCTTCCAACAGCATCTCCATCTTCGGTTCTTCCACATAACTAGGTAGACGTTTCCCGACTTTCGGCGCAATGACTTTCAACATCGGATCAATCTCCAATCCTTTTCGTTCGCGCAAGTATTTGTAGAAGGCTTTCAGCGTCGCCAACTTTCGGTGCGTCGTACGTGGCGTTTTGCCATTTTCGAGCATGTACACAATCCACTGCCGAATCTGCTTGCCGTGTACAGTTGTCAAGTCTGTCTGCTCATACTTGAGTTGCATAAAATCGGTAAACTGCTGCAAGTCAGTAGTATATGCCGTCAACGTGTGAGGAGAAACACGCCTTTCGTTCTCAAGATATTTCAGGAAAGCTGGTATCGGCATAGTTGATTTTAGATTCTGATTGTAGTAGTTAGCACCATATTAACTGTAGGTTAAGTTACTTCATTTCTCTCGAACTTGCAAATTATTCTTTGTCCAAAATGGGTAAAGCGGTAGTGGACTTCGCCGTCGATAAGGAAAAACTGCTTTCCACCTTTGCAATATTTGAAACGGTCGATATTTTACTCAATACAAATTCATTATAGCTTTTCAAATCTTTCAAAATCACCTTCAATAAAAAATCCGACTGACCCGTCACATGATGGCATTCCAACACTTCTGGAAACTGCACTACTTGCTCCACAAACGCATCCAACGCTTCTTTTCGATGGTCAGAGATGGAAATACTGACGAACACCAACATATCTAGTGCTACCGCTTCGGGATTGATAATAGCTACCTGTCGCTGAATGACCCCATTTCGTTCCAAACGCTTCATCCGCTCGAAAATTGGTGTGGTAGAGAGATTCAATTCGGCTGCCATCTCCTTCATCGTCGTTCGTCCGTCTGTTTGCAAGGTTCGTAGTATATGGCGATCAATTCGATCTAAATGTATGGGCATGTTTTCCGTTTTGTCTCCTAAAAAAGTTATTTCACGACTCTGTTTCTTCCATCAAAAAGTAATATAGTTATCTGCATTCAATTATTAAAATATTCTTTTTCTAGTAGTCGTCCTTTCTATAGGAATCTATTGTCTTTCAATTACAGCAACGTTAATTTTGTAAAAAACGAAGAACAATGGACGTCATCAATAAGCCGATAGTAGCTAAAAAATCAACAGCCGATTTTCTTCCCCTCAATGGAACGGACTACATCGAAATTTATACCAGCAATGCAAAACAAGCTGCCTACTATTTACAGACGGCATTTGGCTTCCAACCATTAGCTTATTCAGGATTGGAAACTGGCAATCGCGACAGTCAGTCTTACGTTGTGCAGCAAGGTAAAATTAGAATCATCCTGACTACGCCCTTGAAAAGTGGAACAGCTATCGGCAAACACATTGACCGACACGGAGACGGGGTAAAAGTCGTTGCGCTGTGGGTGGATGATGCCCGTTCGGCGTTTGAAGAAACCACGAAGCGAGGGGCGAAGGCTTTTTTAAAGCCAGAAGAGATAGAAGATGAACACGGAATCATCGTTCGCTCAGGTATTCATACTTACGGCGAAGTTGTGCATCTATTCATCGAACGTTCCAACTACAATGGTACGTTTCTACCAGGTTTTGAAGCTTGGCAACCGACCTTTCGCGCGCCTGAAATTGGGTTGAAATACATCGACCACATGGTCGGAAATGTAGAGCTAGGCAAGATGAATGATTGGGTCAATTTCTATGCTGACGTGATGGGTTTTCAGCAAATCCTGTCCTTCGACGACAACGACATTTCGACCGAATACACGGCATTGATGAGTAAAGTGATGAGCAATAGCAATGGCTACATTAAGTTCCCCATCAACGAACCTGCCGCAGGACGTAAACGCTCTCAAATCGAAGAATACCTAGACTTTTACGAAGGGGCAGGCGTTCAACACGTCGCCGTCGCCACAGATGATATTATCAAAACAGTCCGTCAATTGCGTGAACGCGGTGTCGAGTTTTTGGAAGTGCCGCCTACTTACTATGAGAACTTACGCGCTCGGGTCGGCGACATCGACGAGGACATTCAGCGACTGCGCGAACTCAACATTTTAGTCGACCGCGATGAGGAAGGCTATCTCTTGCAAATCTTCACCAAACCGATCAATCCACGCCCAACCATGTTTTTTGAGATCATTCAACGCAAAGGCGCGACTTCTTTTGGGAAGGGGAATTTTAAGGCGTTGTTTGAGGCGATTGAGCGAGAGCAAGAACGGCGTGGGACGTTGTAGCTAC
>CAYLPW010000192.1:0-9493 GCA_964385665.1 uncultured Saprospiraceae bacterium | reverse complement strand
ATTTTAACGACTACTAATGGTCCTGCAAAATTCTTAATTGATACGAATAACGATAGTATTCCTGATGCGCCAATGGTTTTCCCACCAGTACATGGTGATATCGAAGGAAAGTCACTCGGATTGGGTGTACCTGCTTATGGTTTCCCAGAAGGAGACACTACGAACTATCCGAACCACGTGGATTACAGCTCTGAGTTTCAGTTAGCTGTCAATATTGGTGGCGCACTAGGCGATATATCTTGGTTAGAAGAAGGGGAAGAACCAACGATTGTTTTCCAGTCAGCTAATGACTTTTTTGCACCTTATGAAGACAGAACATTGATTGTACCTACTACTGGCGATCCGATTGTACGGGTACAAGGTGGATTAGCGATTCAACGCGCACAAGCAGCGTTTGGGAACAATCAGGTCTTTATCGATGCAAATATTGATGACGAGTTTACACGGCAGGCGATGATGAATTCTGCAATTGCAGGACATGAATATATCGAAGGACTATATCCAGTTGTCAACAGCGTCAACGCTGAAGGATTTGACGAGGGTGTACCTATTGATTGGTGGAATCCAGAAGGACTTTCTCCACCAGTAAATATGTTTCCGAATGGCTTACCTTGGAACGTGTTGCCGCACCCATCGGGGGGAACATTCCATTCGCAAGGTCTATTGACGAATTTGAATATGTCGCCAGAACAAGGACGTACGTATATTGACACCGTCATGGGTTATTTCGCGCCACGTGCTTTTGCTGCTTTGGATTTGATTGCTTACACGTCAACAGAGCGGATTCAGGAGTCTGATGTCGATTTGATGATCGCGCCAAATCCAGCCAGCGACCAAGTTATTCTGCGTTCTTCTCCAGAAAGTCCAATGTTGGGCATTGAGTTGTTTGATATGAGTGGACGTCAAGTTCAAACGCATAATCTGCGCAATCATTACTACTACGTACAGCGTGATGGTCTGCCTGATGGGATATATGTTATCCGTATTCAGTTTGAGGAAGGGACGATTGCGAAGAAGATTTTGTTTAGATAAAACATGAGATGAGATCGCTCCGCTTCGAGATTAGGAGAGGTGAGATTAACTTACTGGTAGTTTCCATCCCACTCAAGCAGCAATCTTAACTTATTTGACTACTAGACTTGTACTAGAAAAGCCACTTTCGTCATCACGATGAAAGTGGCTTTTTTTATGTTTCTCTATACCATAACTTCAATGGGGTCATCTGTCTGCTTTTACGTACACTCTTTTAGAAGTAGATGAGTAAGCACAAGCAACAATTTTTGAGCTTGAGAAAGTATGGAGTAGAGCAGTTATAGCTATTTCACTTGAGGCAGGCTAAAATCACGTTGCGTAATGTTGTCTAGAAGTGATTCAATCTTCTACAGAAAGAGAGAGGCTTAGTTTGAATTCAACAATGAAATAATTAGGAAACTAATCAGACAATAATTGCCTGATTGGGTGGCGGTATATTTTAAATGGATACTGTGTTTCTCACCCACTCCCAAGTTTGCATAGCACGATCAAAATATTGGAAGCAAATACATAGGTATTGGGTCGTAAGTACATAAAAAAACGCACGAACTGACTACCCTAAATCTGATAATCTGTCCGTGCGTTCTGTCTATTCTGTGTTAATATGGAGTAGTATTAGGTCGCACTATCTATTCTGCGGTAGTTTTGTCTTTCAACCCTTGCAGAATAATAAAGGTAATCACCATACCGAAGACAAAAGTTTCAAAAAGTAACAACCAGTCTAATACTAATTTTTCTCTAGCGGTATCTACTTCTCGTAAATTTTGGCTGACCTCGACTTCTGGAAGAACAAGGTGAAATAAACTAGCCAATCCGAAAGTAACTACAGCAGCAGCAAGGCTCATCGCTGCACCATACACGATACCACGTTTAAATATTTTTCCTTTTGGTACATGTGTTTTGTACGCCTTTAAAGCGATATAAAACACTGGAGCTGCCAGTAGGTATTTACCCATCTTAATGAAAGAGCCTGCTCCCTCTGGCGTCAGAAATTCAACTAGTAATAAATACAATGCCATTGCTAAGCCTGCGACACCACCTGCTGCTATCGCTCTACCATAAGGCACATTATCCTTCTGATATGCTCCTGTGGGGTTTGTTGTTACTCTTGTATCTGTATTTTCTGTATAATCCATTGTTCGAATGATTTTTTTATTAAAAGTCCTCAATATTAGAGTTGATTTCTACGTAGCTTTTTACGTCTGCATTACTCTCTAGTAGTAAAGTAAAATCTTTTGATCGTTGTTCGGCAAAGACAATATCTACATCACCTGCATGCCATTGCCTGACGTATTTAGGACGTTTCCGATAGCGTTTATCGGCTTTTCCGAAACGCTTTTGCAGGATAAACTCCATATCTTCATTAGAAGCGGCATCTCCACTCATGATGACTTTATAAAAGTGATTGTTCCCATCAAAAACGTAGTAAATTTTCTCCAGAAGGGCAGTCCCTATGGTCAAGTCTTCATTTCTTCGAGTGTAGTATCTCCCATCTGCGCCACTAGCAGCGAAGACCAAATCGGCACGCTCCCCATCGGCAAATTTGACTTCTTCAAAAGTTGTTCCCCACTTGATGCCACGAAAATCATCTACTGAAGATGTAGACTGTGCGCTAAGTATACAAGAGATAGAAGTCAGTAAAAAAAGTAAAAAGTAATATTTCATGATTGGATAAAAATAAGATAAGCCAAATGAAATATAAAGTCTCATCCAGCTTATCGATTTAAGGTTTCAATAGCCAATAGGGATTGACTCTTAGGCGTGTGCGATTGATTTTGATCTCCAAGCATCCAACATCCAACTCTCTTTCTCTAGCTCTGCTAAGAAACTACCGATCATATCTACAGTTCCCTCGTCACCACAGTCACCTGCTGCTTCCATGACGCGACGAAAACTTTTTATTAGTATTCGGTGGTTGTTCAAAATAGTGTTTACCATCTCGTGCTCATCGTGGGTAACCTCAGCTTCTTCTACCTCTGCACGACGTAAATAATTCGTTAATGTACTCACTGGTGTGTGTCGCAATGTCAAAATACGCTCAGCCACTTCGTCAATATTGGTTCGAGCAATGTTATACAGATGCTCAAAACGTTCGTGTAGATCAAAGAAATTTTCTCCATTGATATTCCAATGGTAGTTTCTGAGATTCTGATAATATATATGGTAGTTAGAAAGTAGTTGATTCAGTTCATTCACTGTTCCCTCTAACTTCTCTGCGTTTAATCCTAAATAATTCATAGTTCTATTTTTTAATCTGAACACATCAACACATCCAAGCTTTCGATTTTGACAAAGCAATACTTCAATCAAAACAGATCAACTTGAACGATCCATGTTTTCATTCGCAGCTGATCTATTGCTAGATAGCTCTACATTCAGTTATGTTCGATTTGTGGAAAGAGTATACTGAGCCTATTACACAGCAATAGCATAACGACTACGTACAGCAGCTTGAAGTTTCTTACGCGCCACGAAAAGACGACTTTTAACAGTTCCTACTGGAATATCCATTTTTTCTGCAATTTCCGAATATTCATATCCTTTATATTGCATAATGAACGGCTGTCTGTATTTTGGCTTCAGGTCTTGTATAATAGAATACAATTCTTGTGTTTCTACATTAACCACTCCTTCGTTATCTGTATAATGCTCACTATCTACTTTGTGCATAATAGTCGATACAGGTTCGCTAGTAATATTACGTACTTTCTTGCGGCGGTAGTTATTGATGAAAGTGTTCCGAAGTATAGTAGAAATCCAAGCTTTGAAGTTAGTACCTGGCTTGAAGCGGGCTAAATTTTTGTAAGCTTTGAATGCAGCCTCCTGTACCAAATCTTTCGCTTTGCTATCATCTTTAGTCAGTTTATAAGCAAAAGCATATAACTTACTCTCTAGTGCATTAAACTTATTCACAAAATCTACGCTATCCATGTTTTTTTCAGTATTTAATTCGCTATAGTAACATGGGCTTAGTGCTTTTTGTTCACTAATTTGTGAAAAAAAATAACAAATTAGCTTTTTTTATGCTATTTGCTGCTTATTTTTAGTGAGAAAATTCACCAATGCTTCATTATTCGTTAACAGATGTTCCACTAATAAGATAAAGCTATTGATGTCAGAAGTATGTGCAGTTAGCTGATCGTTGTTACTATTACGTTCCATCTTGAACTTATAAAATACTTTTAGTCCATCTAGCATTTTACGTGTACTCATCGTCGTATTGATGAATTCTTGGATGGCTCCTTTGTTTTTGAAATCTATCTTTATAGGTTGATTCTCAACTAGCTCTGCTTTCCCATCTTTAAAAGGTTTAATGGCTTCTGACTGCTCTTCAATATTTTTCTGGATTAGATCGACAATGTCTACATTAAATGTTTTTCCTAATTCTAGAATTGTCTTCAGTCTAGGTTCAACATTTTTGCTTTCATAAGCAGCTATGCTACTACGTTTGATGTTTAGTTTTTGTGCCAATTCTTCTTGACTCCAACGATTTTTCTTTCTTAGGAAACGGATATTTTTTGCTAAGTTGTTCACAGTTGTTGTTTTTAATCAGTACATACACATATAGAATGTAGCACTCTAATATCTTTTATATTTATCGAACACACTTATTGTGCCATATGTTTACAAATAAAATAGATAATAGATAATAAATCGCACAATGATAAAATTAAACACTAAATATATCCTTCTATTGGGAATAATATTAACTTTGTTTGTTGCAGGAAGTAACACAGATCATATCAGCTTAGAGCAAGCTGACTTACTTCGTTTGACAGCGAACGAAAAAACAGTTGAGCTACAAAGACTGACACAACTAGAAAATACAGTAGAGGAACGGTTAGCTACTCTGGAACAGCAAGACAAACTAACGCAGCAAGAAGCAATCGCGATAGAGTCACTCAATAACCATGCTGTCAGCATTAGAATCATGAAGCAATCTGTGAAAAATAATCGCTGGAGAAACTGGAACACGAAGAAACATCAAGTAAGTCATCTTATTGATCGAACAAAAAAGAGATTATAATACTTATATGTGTAACTGCCTCAGAATGCTAATCTTCCTCAAATCAAATAGCTACCTAACACCAAAGAAAAGGATCACACGGACTCGACTCTTCATAAATTGTAAAGTCAAAAATAAACTGTTCGGGTGATTTCTTATACACACTTCTTCCTGGTAACATGAAGAGGTGTTTTTTTTTGCCTCCTACTGAGCTGCTCCCTATTCTCTAGTGAGTTTTGACTACATTGCTCATAGATTCCACTTCTATTTGTGTATGATGATCACTTTTTTAACCGATATTTACGCGCTGTTAACCAATCGTCCATTTTTGAATGCTAATTGTGCTTATTTATGGCAGCTTATCTAGGATCAAACTTAAAATTTCTACGCCGACTCAAAGGGCTTAGTCAGCAAAAGTTGGCGGAGGCAGTTCAGCTGAAGCGAAATAATATTGCTTCTTATGAAAGTGGTGTTGTAGAACCCAAAGCAATTGTTTTTTTACGATTAGCTGCTTATTTTCAGGTAGTGCCAGTGACTATGCTTACTCAAGACTTGAGTTTGTCCCCACTCAATCAGTTGCAAGTTGAAGAACAACCCAATATGCCTTCTTCTGAAATGATGTTGACAGAATTGGAAGCATTCATCAAGGAAACGGCTGACATGCAAAAGCTAGTTGATGGTTTTGTAGAACTGAAAAAGTTTAAGATTGCTCACCATCAAGAAGGTAATTATCCAGACGATTTAATAGATATTCTCTCCCATCTACTAAAAGTGAACTGGAACTTAATTCAAAGTGTACAAGATACGGAAAGAATCCTACCCGCTCAATCGGGATAGGTAGGTGAGGTTAAACAAGTCTCGCCGTTCGAGCGAGTCCATTTTTTGTTGCAAAATAATTCCAATCTCGCCATCTTTCGAGAGTGTATAACTGTTCTGATAGCTCTCGGAATGGAACTATTTTTAAGTAGTTTTAAAAGGAAAAGAGTCCTTCAAAAGTGTCGATTATCTGAGAGACATCTACTTACAACGCATGTAGAATAAAGAAATTAGCTTAGACCACTTTATCGCCTGTACACCACCAACTAAAACAACAACCGCATGAAATTAGTGGAATGCCCTAGGGATGCTATGCAGGGAATAAAAACATTCATTCCGACTGCTCAAAAGGCAGCTTATCTCAATCAGTTGCTGAAAGTCGGATTCGATACGCTAGATTTTGGCAGCTTTGTCTCTCCAAAAGCGATTCCACAAATGCGTGATACTGCGGCGGTTCTAGAGTCATTAAATTTGGAACACACTTCCACTAAGTTGTTGGCTATAGTAGCCAACAAGCGTGGTGCAGTCGATGCAGTTCAGCACGAAGCCATTTCCTATCTAGGCTATCCATTTTCCATTTCTGAAACGTTCCAGATGCGTAATACCAACGCTACTATAGAAGAGTCACTAACACGTGTAGCAGCTATTCAAGAACTCTGCGTGCAGCACAACAAAACGATGGTGGTCTACATTTCTATGGGATTTGGAAATCCATATGGTGATCTTTGGAATGTAGATATTGTTCATCAATGGACAGCTCGGTTAGTAGACATGGGCATCACCATTATTCAACTATCGGATACTATTGGCGTCTCAAATCCAGAAAGTATTGCGTATTTATTTGGTAACTTATTACCCGATTACCAACATATAGAAATAGGCGCACATCTACATACCGAACCGCATAACTGGAAAGAAAAAATAGTTGCTGCTTATCAGAATGGTTGTCGTCGCTTTGACGGGGCGATAAAAGGGTATGGAGGCTGTCCGATGGCAAAAGATGACTTGACTGGTAATATGCCCATGGAAAATATGGTTCACTATTTCAGTCAACATTCTACTGACCTATCAATTGACCAAGCTGCCTTTTCAGAAGCGATGCGGATGGCGGATGAGGTATTTCCTCACTGAGAAGTCACCCAATAACAGAAAGTTACTGGATGACAATAAAGATGCTCTCTATCAATTTAGCGTAATCCATGTACTTGTCACACTCAAGTGATTGCGCTGACGGACAGTCACTTCATAGGTACCACTACTTAGACTGGAAAAATCCAAGGACGACTGTCCATCTACATCTACTACGTTGCCATCGCGACGTAGAAGAGCAGCTTTAGTTATGATCGTTGTGTCATCCTCCACACGTACCGTCACCCAGTCTACAATAGCCTCCGAGCCAGTTTGCGCGAATACAGCAGGTACTACTGTGGCAGCAGGGTTGTCCAGTGTGGGGTCATTAAATGGATTAGTAGAAGGAAGTGTATAAGGTGGTTGTTCTAATAATTGCGTTCCATCGTTGTAGTTACCTTGCAATAATACTTTGATAGCAAATAGTCGGTCTGATACTGTTAGGGTGATCGTTTGTGAAGTCTCCGCAAATGCACCTTGACTATTTTGGACGCGCAACTGTACCACTGCAGTAGATGTATTCGTGTTATATGTGTATGTAGGACTAAACTGTTCACTAGTTCCTCCATCGCCAAATTGCCACTCTGCGCCAGTCGCATTGGTAGACGTATTCATGAACTCGTAAGTAGTAGGAGTTACTTCCATAGCTGTGAAGTCGGCAACAGGCGCAACATCTGAACCACCATTGATAGTTACTAGAAGCGTAGAAGCATCTAACGTATTGCCAGCACTATCCGTCTCGTAACACATGACTGTTCCTGTACGATTGATGGCTATACCTGGCGTATCGTCCCAACGCACACGGATGCGTGGCGTACCTTGTCCAAATAGAATTGTTCCTTTTGTCAAATCCCAACAGTAAGTATGTCCAGCCGTAGAATCCGGTACAAAAAACTCATTGTACGTGGCTGCGGCATATGTCCCAATACTACGACTGTCGCACTCGTCCAACGCCGTGGTCGTACTAGCAAACGTAGCCAAGGTATCGGATGTACCTGTCAGTGTACCGCGTGTACGTGCTAAAAAATCAACAGCCTCGTTCATCACGTAGTCGAAGTTTTCGTCAGGCATACCTGTCAATCCAAAATCCCCATTTCCAGCATCACCATCACTAGCTTTATCTACCCAAAGTCCATGCACTTCTTCACAAAGTACATGTGCCTCCCAACTTGGTGCATTCGATCCTAGAGCCGTCAAGCGTTCGCGCATTGGGTACGTGCCATACACGTCAGGTAAGAATAGACCAATTAAAATAGCAAAAAAGGGATTGTCTTGAAAAGGTGGCGCAACATCTGGAGAGACCGTTTCATCCAGTTCTCCGTGAATCAGCAAACAGGCTTCATCATCTGTCTGTCCACTTCCACTGACACCATCAATGACTTCAGGGGCATCTACCCCACCCCACAGTTTGATCGCCCCATTAACATCGCCATCGAAACTACTATTATCTACCAACGCACCATTACCACAATCTGGACACCCCAAATCACTGCGAAAAATTGTACCAAAAGTAGCACTTGGACGCTCTGCATTTTCTAAATACGCCACGTTGATCGCGATGATTCCACCTGCGCTTTCTCCAGATGCATAGACTTCACTAACATCAATGCCGTAGGTAGCAGCGTTAGCACGTAAGTAGCGAATGGCTGAACGTCCATCCTGAATACCTTTGTACGGACCGCGAGATGCCCCTAGAAATGGATTGAGCGCATCTCCTAAGAGTTCTTTGCGATAGTCAATACTAGCACACACATACCCCATTTTAGCTAAGGTTTCGCACCATAACTTTGCAGAGTCGGTATCTTTAGAGCCATTGACAAAGCCTCCAGGATGTGCCCACAGTACTAAAGGACGATTCGTATCTGTATCACTGTTAGGTGGCAGATAGATGTCCATACCAAATTGATTAGAGCCGTTATCCCAATAGATGACATCAGGAATCGTCTGAAAAGAAGTAAAAAAGTCACGCGACCGATAGCGAACTTTCGGCGCGTCAGGATCGCAGTCACTTTGTTGTGCGAAAGTAGCATCCAATAGGGTTAGTGAGAGAAATAGAGTTAGGTAGAATAAGCGATACATAGGAAGTTGATCTTGATTGTATTGACTAGTAGAATATTGAGCATTAGAAATGATAAAACAACTAGAGAGGCATAACTATTACCTCAGCACCAGAGACCTAATATATATCAGGTTGCAACCTATTTGGATGGAAGAAGTACCAGCTAAAAAGGTTGAGTGATTTTGTTGCTCTCTCTAAACACAATGGGTGAGTTGGGTTAAATATAGAATTATTTCAGCCACAAATCTACTCCATTCTTATCTATTAGAGTAACCAAGTCAAAAGTATGTAATGTAAAATAGTTGCTTAAAACAAGTATACCATAAGTCCTATTTGGTGGGTCTAGCGTTTTTACCTGCCGCAAACGATAGTTAGGCAGGTTTGCCTACTTTTTCTCCGATAGCTTTCGGAGTGAAAAAAGGAGTAGCTTGTTGGTTGGAGATAGCAGCTAA
>CAYLPW010000191.1:0-9614 GCA_964385665.1 uncultured Saprospiraceae bacterium | reverse complement strand
GGTTTGCCAGCTTTTACGTACGGAGCTGGATTGAATTTACTGAATTCAGGTGTAGTCGCCTATTTCATCAATCGCTTGGGGGCGTATCGAGTAGATCGACGGAAGAAAAATCCGATTTATCTGGAGACGTTGAAAGCGATGTCTATGCTGTCGACCAAACGGGGTGTGAGTTCGATCTTTTTTCCTGGTGGCACTAGGTCGCGTTCAGGTGCTTTGGAGACGAAATTAAAATTGGGACTTTTGGGAACGCTAGTGGAAGCGCAACGTGCTAATTTGATAGAAAAGAAAGAGGAGAAAATATTTGTTGTACCGTTAGTGTTGAGCTATCATTTTGTATTGGAGGCTAAGTTTCTGATTGAGCAGCATCTGCGCGAAACGGGCAAAGAACTTTATCTACGTGCCAAAGACCGCTCTAACAGTATCCGAAAATTTCTATTGTTTGCGTCTAAGTTGTTTTCTACTTCCAATGAAATCATCGTCGCTTTTGGAAAACCGATGGATGTGTTGGGCAATTTTGTGGACGAAGAAGGCAACAGCATTGGGAATAACGGCGAAATTGTGAATGTAGCGGACTACTTTTGCAAGGACGGGCAAGTTAATGTAGATCGACAACGCGAATCCGTCTATACCAGAATGTTGGGCGAACGTATCGTGGATCGCTTTTTTGCGGACAATGTAGTCTTGTCGAGTCATTTGGTGGCGTTTGCGGCATTTAATTTGCTGCGTCGGGAGAATGCCTCCACTGATTTATATGGGTTATTGCGTTTGCCAGATGAGGACATCGTTTTTTCTCGCCGTAAGTTGGAAGCGATTCTCGCTCAGCTTCAGACTGTTTTGATTGATATGCATCGCGAAGGCGATATTGAATTGTCAGAAACAATAAAACAGGACGTAGTAGTTATTTTAGAGGATGGTATCCAACGGTTAGGTAGTTATCATCCTGATCGACCGCTCAAAATTAACAAGCGCGAGGAGATCGTTAGTCAAAGTTTTCCGTTACTTTATTTCTATCACAATCGCTTAACGAATTACGGGTTTGAAGAGATGATTGATTGGCGATTGGTAGAGCCGATTAATGTGGAAGTGGGGTATGAGAGAGTGTGAGATCGCTTCGCTTTGAGAGTGGGAGAGGTTGAGAGTGGGAGAGTTTTGAGAATTTGAGAGGTTGAGGTTGAGATTGAGGGTTGAGGGTATTTTCTTAAATTGACCTTAGTAGAGCGATGACTTCCGCTTCTTTGTTAGGATGAAATCGCTGCCAATGTGCTTGCTTCCGAAACCAAGTCAATTGTCGTTTGGCATAGCGACGGGTGTTGCGTTTAATGAGTCGGACACATTCTTCGTGGTCTGTTTTTTCGTCAAAATAGTCGAAAAATTCTTGGTAAGCTACTGTCTGCAAAGCGGTGTAGTTTCGATAGGGGAGGAGGGAACGGACTTCTTCTTCCAAACCAGCTTCCAGCATCCTATCTACTCGCTGATTGATGCGGTCGTAAAGTTCTTCTCGTTCTCGTTCCAGTAAAATATAGATGGGTTCAAATGAGCGTTCTTGTTTTTCTTGTCCTCGAAAGCTAGAAAAAGGTTGCCCACTCGCCCAATAGACCGACAAGGCACGAATTAACCGATGTGGATTACTCAAATCGACTTGTGCGTAATAGGTCGGATCGACTTGTTGGAGTTCTTGTTGTAAGATTCGAATTCCTTTCTCCTCGTATAGCTGTTCTACTTCTTCTCTTACGCTCACGGGCACTTCAGGAAATTGATCCAACCCTTCGCAAACGGCTTTGATAAATAGCCCCGAGCCACCAGTTAGAATCACTTTATCGTGTGTTTGAAATAGCTCTTCCAACTTTGCTAAGGCATCGCGCTCATAGTCGCCCACACTATAGGTTTCTGTTACGCTCAAGGAATTGATGAAATGATGGGGAGCAGTAGCTAATTCTTCTTTTGTCGGTTTAGCTGTTCCAATGTTCATTTCTTGATAAAATTGTCGGCTGTCGCAGGAGAGAATATGCGTATCTAAAGCTTGTGCAACTTCAATAGCGACACTTGTTTTACCAACGGCAGTCGGTCCAGCGATGACGATGAGATGGTTGGGCATGGTGTAAAAAAGAAGTATATTTACAAATTAACAAAAATAACTGATGACAGCAATAGATCAAACTAGGTTAAGTATTATTGAAGTAGTGATGGCTATAGATGATATGGAACAGCTGGTTCAGTTGAAGCATCAAGCTATAAATATACAACAAAAGCGATCAGTAGAAGACCAGGAAAAGGAGTTGTTATTGCAGTTGAATCACGATTGTGTGTTGCCCGAAATAGATAGAAAGCGATTTCAAACCTTGTCTCAACAGCGTGTTGCTGCTACTTTAGCAGTAGACGAACAGCAGGAATTGAATCAACTCATCCAGTCGGAAGAACAACTTCGGTTACGGCGCGTACAAATTTTGGGGGAGTTGGCTAGCTGGAGAAATGTACCTCTGACAGAACTGACTAAATCAATAGAGATGTTAGATGTTAGACACTAGATGATAGACTCGTTCGGTAAGTAGTTGTAGATTAAAACGATATGCTTTGGTTGATTTCTGTCTTGAAAAGCTCTAATAGATATAATGACAAACTAACGTATGAAAAGTCGGTATATACGCAGTACTAAAAGCATCGCTTGCTCTCTCCATAAGTCGCTATATCAATTACATACTAGACCTTAAAACTTTACATCTTCCATTTTAAAATAATTACTGTACAAAGATGTGATCTACAAAGACGTATCATCCGATGTCCAATCAATCTGCCGTCGTTGTTGCGCCTCTATCTGTCGCTCTCGACGCGTCTTTTCAAACGTATCGGGAGGTAGAAAAAAAGATTCTGGTTGCTGGTAGGCTTCTTTTTCCCAAGAATAAACTGGCTTCACTTCCGCAACTTCATAATCGCTTTTGAACCAATAAGCAGCAAAAATACCGACTAAACCACCCATCAAGTGGCTTTCCCAAGAAATCCCTTCTTGACCTGGCAACACGCCTAAGAACATCCCACTATACAATAGCGTCACGATCAACGCCAGAATGACAGCTTGAATGCTGCGCCTAAAAACACCCATCCAAAATACATACGATACTAGACCATAGACCACGCCACTTGCGCCAATATGAAACACATTTTCGCGCGCAAAAATCCAAACACTTAGTCCAGTCAAAAAATAAATCAAAGTAAAGGCTGCAATCGCTGTCCGCCGATAAAAGAAAAGAATGATGACACTTAAAACAAAAAGTGGAACACTATTGGAGAGTAAATGCTCAAAGTCAGCGTGAACTAAGGGCGCGAAAATGACTCCCTTCAGGCCGCTAATCTCGCGCGGCAACAAGCCTAGATAGCCTAAATCTAGTCCGCTTAACCACTGAAAAACCTGTATTAGCCAAAGAAAGGCTAAAAAGCGTAGTGGCAGACTGACACTGGAAAGCAGTTTTTGTTTTTGCGCGTTGATGGTTTCCATAAAACAGTAATGAGTTGATATGAAAACGTTCGGCGGGGAAAGTAGTTGTACACTCCACCGTCAAAAAAAAGTTATGACGATTCAAACAAATGAGCGACTCAATGCTTTACAATATCTAATTTAGATGCGTCTAATAAATTATCTTCATCTATTCTAAATTGCATGGATCATCTTTTCGATCTTTTTCAACAGGTAGCTACTGTACCTGCTTTTTCCAGAGCTTTGTTGGCTTCCTCGATGGTTGGTATCATGTGTGGTATCCTAGGCTGTTTCATTGTACTACGCAATATGGCGTTGGTGGGTGATGCGATTGCTCATGCTATATTGCCTGGTGTGGTGTTTGCTTTTATTTTGGTCGGAAATGATGCGGTTGGCTTCTTTGTTGGTTCAGTTATTGCGGCACTATTGATGGCAGTTGCGATTACGTGGATTCAGCAAAAAGTCAATACCAAAAACGATGCAGCAATCGGCATTGTCTTCACGACCATGTTTGCGATTGGTGTTATCGGTATCTCTTCGATCAATCGAAATGCTGGTGTTCATTTAGATTTAAAAGATTTTCTGTTTGGCAATCCACTAGGTGTATCAAATGAAGACTTGTACTTGACATTAGGCGTTTTAATCTATGTTATCATTAGCGTCACGGTTTACTATCGCTATCTATTTGCGACTACTTTTCAGTCTGTCATTGCACAAACAATGGGTATTTCTGCCAGCGCGATGCACTATTTTTTGATGTTGATGATGGCGTTTTCTATCGTTGCTTCTCTGCGTACGGTAGGTATTATTCTAGTTGTGGCTATGCTAATTACACCTGCTGCGACTGCCTTGTTACTTTCCAAACGACTAAAGCAAGTGATCGTCATATCGGCTTTGGTCGGACTCATTTCAGCGGTCATTGGCTTGTATCTATCAGTTGCTTTTGAGACACCGCCTGCCCCTTTAATGGCAGTCGTTGCTGCTCTTTTCTATCTACTAGCGGTCATTTTTTCGCCCCAAAAAGGATTACTCGTTCGCGCCATACGAAAGCGAAATTTACAGATACGCATTCGACAAGAGGATTTACTAAAACGTGCTTATCGGCTGAGCCTAGATGAACAACTTACGTTTGAGAACTTACAAGAAAAGCTAGCCATAACATCACCCGCGCTCAAGCAGCAACTTCAACAAGTGCGTGCTAAAAACTTCTTTGAGAAGAGTGATTTGAAAATGACCAATAAGGGGAAAGAAGTCGCCGAACGACTCATCCGCGCTCACCGACTGTGGGAAACTTACCAAGTCGAGAAAATGGGTTTGTCCGAGCATCAAATTCATGACGAAGCCGAACGATACGAACATTTATTCAGCGAAGAATTGATCGACGAAGTGGACAATCATTTAGGCTATCCTACCGTAGATCCACACGGTTCTCCCATTCCTTCGGGTTTGCCTCTTCATTTAGCGCAGTTAGCACCCAAACAAGCCGCTGTTGTTCTATCCGATCAAAGTAATAAACGCATCGCGGCGCAATTGTGGGACTTAGGGTTGTTGCCTGAAACGGAGTTGACGATTGAAGAAGTCGAGAAAGAGGTGGTTCATCTACTACAAAGCGGACGACGAATAGAAGTGCCGATGCGCTTGGCGGCGTTGACGCATGTGAAGGTTTGAATTTTTGGTAGAATTGGGTCAATTGGGGAACTGGAGAAAGTGAATATCTTTGTACGCGCGAATAAATTCACGCGCTTTGGTCATAGCTTCGTTCTTTGATGAAAAGCCGTTTCCTCTCTCACACTCTCACCGCGAAGCGATCTCACACTCTCACACTCTCTCAATAAACAAATCCAATCTCCTTAAACCCATACACTGCCTGATGATCTTGATGTTCCACGACCAATTCTCCACTATCTTTTACCTCAATGATTTTGCCATGAATGGGCTGTAAGAAATTCGGCAATTGATACAACGCCCACTCTTGATAGCGCCACAGATGCGATAAATATTCTTGACGAAGTTGTTGGACTTCTCCACGTCGCAGTCGCAGATAGTACTTTTCCAATTCTTGGCAAAGTCGAGTCCGAATCGCATCAATAGAAAAAGAAGTGCCACTAAGGAGAGAAAGCGAAGAGGCGTGCTGTAGATCACTAGCAAATCGCTCCTGATTCACATTAATGCCAATACCAATTACTGAATTTTGCAACTGCTGACCACTCAGTTGGTTCTGAATCAATGTACCAGATACCTTTTTTCCATTCACTAAAATATCATTCGACCACTTGATAAAAACAGGCTGATTTAGATAGTGAGCTACCGTCGTGCGAACCGCCAAACTCACCGCCATATTCAACTGAAACTGCTGCGTAGGCTTCAAAAAATGAGGCTTTACTAATACACTCATCGTCACATTCTGCCCGGCGTGACTCTCCCAGTTGTTGCCCATCTGTCCACGACCTCGATATTGATCGTCCGTAGAAACGACCGTTCCTTCTGCTACTTCTCCTTTGGATAGCAATTCTAATGTAAAATCGTTCGTAGAGGGAAGACGGTCAAAATGATGAAGAACTTTACCTACAAAGAGGGTGTTATCTATGTGCAAAAGAGCTAATTTTGTGGAGTAGAAAATGAGAGCTATTTAATATGGATAATCAAGATGACCATCCATTTTTCTAGCTGTTTCAGAATTCTTAAATTTCTAATATAACTACTCCTATAGTCGTTAGATAATTAATCTGCCCGACAGTTAGATAGATGACCTAGATGGAATCTATTCTGAGAGACAGCACTTCTAATTTACAAATGTAACCATTCACAATTTGAATAGCATTAACATTAAAACACAAAAAGGCAAGCTGAACGCAGAAGCCTTGAATGACATTATTATTGATAGTATTCAGGACATCAAAGGACAAGGTCTAGTCAAACTAGATCTGCGTCAGCTAGATGATGCACCTACCGACTTTTTTATTATTTGCAATGCGCAATCCAACGTCCAAGCACGTGCCATAGCGGATAGTGTTCAAAGGCGAATGAAAGAGGAAGCAGGCGTCTATCCGTCGAGTGTAGAAGGAGGCGGTGATTCTCGCTGGATTTGCATCGACTATTTCTACATGGTCGTACATATTTTCTTTGATGGCGCACGTCAGTTTTACGAGTTGGAAGACTTATGGAGCGACGCTATTTTCGCTGAATACGAGGATTTATAGAATTCTGACACAATTTGGTCGAATATTTCCCAACGATACGACCATATAGGTGTTCATAAGACAACTTCGTTCAAAAATAGAACTTTTTAGTTTTCTTCCGAGCAAGTAAGTAAGGTTCTAATAGAGGTAATAGGGGCTTACAATTTCCCAAATTTTAGTTTAACAGGGTTGATGGAACAGAATAATTCAAATAACAATAACAACGATCAGAAAGACGGTAAGGGCACACAGCCGAATCGGTTTGGCTCGTATTGGATTTATATTCTAATAGCTGCTTTTCTAGTCGTTTTGAATCTATACATGGTGTCGGATTCGCAAAATGAAGAAATTTCATTTAGTCGATTCGAGCGCATGGCAGAGCAAGGAGATGTGGAAAGCGTGACTGTTGTCAATGGCACACAAGCGCAAGTCTACATCAAGGATACCAAGATTGGTCAAGGTGAGTACGAGAACGTAACACGCAGCCGTTTCGCTAGTCGACCAGACTACACGTTTACCATTTCCTCACCAGAGCGATTTGATGAGAAAACGGATGAGCTGATCGATCAATTGGATGAAGAAAATAAATTTGATGTCGATTACCGAAGAGAATACGATTGGGTCGGTGTCATTTTAAGCTGGGTACTGCCACTACTTTTACTGGTAGGTATCTGGATCTTTATTATGCGTCGCGTAGGTGGCGGTGCAGGTGGTGCAGGTGCGCAGATATTTAATATCGGCAAGTCCAAAGCGACACTTTTTGACCAAAACGCAAAAGTCAACGTCACCTTTGAGGATGTAGCCGGCTTAGATGAAGCGAAAGAGGAAGTGATGGAGGTCGTCGACTTCTTGAAAAATCCTAAAAAGTATACCGCATTAGGGGGTAAGATACCAAAAGGCGTACTGCTAGTGGGCCCTCCTGGTACAGGTAAGACACTATTGGCAAAAGCAGTCGCTGGTGAAGCTGGTGTACCGTTTTTCTCCATTTCCGGTTCTGATTTCGTCGAAATGTTCGTCGGTGTCGGTGCATCTAGAGTACGTGACTTATTTAAGCAAGCGAGAGAAAAAGCACCGTGTATTGTCTTCATTGATGAGATTGATGCTATTGGTAGAGCGCGTGGTCGGAACAATATGACTGGTGGAAACGATGAGCGAGAGAACACCTTGAATCAGTTGCTCGTCGAAATGGATGGTTTTAGCACTGATAAAGGTGTTATCCTGATGGCAGCGACGAACCGACCAGATGTATTGGATACGGCTTTGATGCGTCCAGGACGTTTTGACCGTCAGATTGGCATTGATCGTCCAGATTTGAAAGGGCGAGAAGCGATCTTTAAAGTGCATTTAAAAAACATCAAAACTGCTGAAGGGGTAGATCCTTATGTTTTGGCAGAAATGACACCAGGTTTTGCCGGTGCGGACATATCCAATGTGTGTAATGAGGCGGCACTCGTCGCAGCTCGCCGCAACAAGCAGGCTGTCGATATGGATGATTTCAATCATGCTCTAGACCGTGTGATTGGTGGATTAGAGAAGAAAAGCAAATTGATTTCTCCAGGTGAGAAAGAGATTATTGCGTACCATGAGGCAGGACATGCGGTCTGTGGTTGGTTCTTGGAGCATGCTTCGCCTTTGGTGAAAGTAACGATTGTACCGCGTGGAATTGGTACATTGGGCTATGCTCAGTATTTGCCAAAAGAAGAACACATCACCCGTACGGAGCAGATGCTTGATCGTATTTGTATGACTTTTGGTGGTCGCGCTGCGGAAAATGTAGCCTTTAGCAAAATATCGACGGGTGCGCAGAATGACTTAGATCAAGTGACCAAAATGGCGTACAGCATGATCTCTGTTTTCGGGATGAATCCAAAAGTAGGTCAGGTCTCTTTTTACGGGATGTCGCAAGATAATTTCAATAAGCCATACTCGGACGAGACGGCGAAGTTGATTGATGATGAAGTCCGTAAACTGCTAGACAAACAGTATCAACGGGCACAAGATTTATTGAAGGAGCGGCGCAAAGAGTTGGATGTACTAGCGAAGCATTTGTTGGAAAGAGAAGTGCTATTGAAGTCTGACGTAGAGAAGTTGATAGGGCCTCGTCCTGTAGAAGAGCAAGAGCGTATTGCCAAGAATGGTGTCATTCCAGATGATATGACGACAGTGGTTGATATTGAGCGAATGAATGATTCGGATGATTAGATCAACTGTCTTCTAGATAAAAACAATAAGCAAAGCCGCTATATGAATCTCATGTAGCGGCTTTTTTGCTATTTGCATTTCAGATAAAAGTACAAGTAAGGAGCTAGTCTTCTAACTCCTCCTATTCTTTGTACTTAAAATAAAGTGCCAGCAGTGCAACATCCAGTACAGTACCTAATCCATTAAAAATAATGATAGGAATATCTCCTTTAATAATGCCATAAACCGTCCACAGCGCGACACCTAATATTAATATACCCAACCAGATAGGAGAGAGGTCGTCTACTTCTTTCGTTGTCCAGGCTTTCCTAATCTGAGGAATGATAGAAGAGGTAGTACAAATGCCTGCTATGATTCCTAAAACGCTCACAAAATCCATAGTCTCTTTTTTAGATGCGGTGGTAGAACTACGAATAAAGCGTTGCGTTCGGTCGATAACCGTTTTTACTGCGTCAAGGAATAGGTGAGAAGAGAAAGGAAGTTATCAAGTAACCTCCTCTATTCTATTGAAGCGCACTCAAATTTGCTGCTATGTAGTCTTTTACTTTTTTAATAATAGCGTACACCTCAAAAATATCTTCTTGTGTCGCATCATACGCTAAACTTTGCGTGTACCGATTTTTATAAAAATAGACAAAAAAGAAAAGTCGCCCCATCACATACGTCCCGTAAAGCGGCAAATCCAGTCCGTCTGTTTCATTGCGTTTTTGAGCAGCTACCATAGCGATCAATAGCTGTCCAAGCGGATAGCCAGTATAGCCAGG
>CAYLPW010000190.1:0-9625 GCA_964385665.1 uncultured Saprospiraceae bacterium | reverse complement strand
AGTTGATCGTACACTTCTTCTTTATTGTCAGGATAATATTTCTCCAAGTAGCCATCGACTAAATCTGTGTGTACACGAGCTGGCGAGATGCAATTGCAGCGAATATTATGCGCAATATAGTCCTTAGCAACAGACAAGGTCATCATGTACACCGCGCCTTTGGTAGCACTATAGGCAAAGCGATCCTTGACGGCTACATGCGCTGCCACAGATGCCATATTAAGGATGACGCCACCGCTTTTCTTCATGTGCGGAATGACCGTGTGGAGCAGGTAGTAGACGCTTTTGACATTAATATTCAACAAGCGATCCATGTCTTCTGGTGTAGTTGTTTCGGCTGTTCCAATATGTGCGATTGCTGCATTATTGACTAAAATATCAATTTGTCCTTCTTGCTCGATGATTTGGTCAATTGTTTGCTCTACAGTTGCTAAATCAGCTACATTACACTTCAAGAAATGTCCGTTTCCTGCTTGCTGTTCTATTTGCTGCACAACTTGTTGACTACTCGATTCGTCGATGTCTAGAAGGTAAACGATCGCGCCTTGTTTCGTAAACAATAAGGCTATTTCTTTTCCAATCCCACTGCCACCTCCCGTGACAATGGCTATTTTTTTATCTAATCGAAACATGGCTGTTTAACTCTAAAACGTTTAAGAACAGATGGACAATTTTAGCTTATGCTCCAACCTGATAGGTTTCTACTTCCTGAGCTTTGTTCATCTGCTTACTTTAAGCATAAGTTGTCTGTAGCGAGGAATGTGACCATCATTCTATTGAAAGGAGTTCATCAGTAATCTATGAATAAGGGACGAATCAAACAGAAGATTACCCTCCGCCTCGTCCCTGTTTTCCTGATGGCACTACTGGTGTACTTTGTGTTTTGTCTACTTCCACCTCCTCAGGCACATCCGCTATTGGTCGCGCAGCGGGTACATTTCTTGACCGTTTCCACTCCTCTACCAACACATCTGCTACGGAACGCGGACGACCCAAAGTTACCCACTGAAAACCTTCTAAGCGCAAGGCGTTATGATCGGCAGTCGCCATAGGTTCTATGGTAGCAGTTGGTTGTTTGTAGAAGCTAATTTTTTCCACTTCATTATCCCCAAAATAAACCAACATAGAAGCACTCAGCGTTTTATTGACACCAATGTACGCATCCTCTTCGTCGATAGCATAATAGACCGATTCGGCATTACCCTTGACACGCATTCGTCGCAAGTCGCCTTCCTCAAAAAACGCAACGGTATTTTTGCCTTTGATTTGATTAAAATATACCTCATCGGGACTATTGATAATGAAAGAGCGATTGCGCAACAAAATTTGGTCAATCTGCTCATTTGATAAAGTCATAAAAATGGTATCGGCAGTGAATTGAGAAGTATCCGACCAAATGATAGGGTCACGAAAAAAGCGAAACATCGAATCGCGAGTGCTATACACCAATGAATCGCACAAGGCTTGCAAATCACTTTTATAAATACGAACATCGGGATAGGCAAACAAGGTGCGCGAGGTATCAATACGAGTAGTGATGCTATCGACTTGCACACTATCTTGTTGGCTAACCGCTATCAACGTATCCGAAGCCAGATAGAGCGAATCACCCTCCAGACTAGAAATCAATAGAGGTCGTCCGCCACTCGCTTTCAGATAATCTGTAGTTTGATTGTAGCGCGCCTGTTCACAGACGATGGTGAGTTGCTGCGAAGTATCTTGCCAAACCACATTGCCCAATGCTACACCTAGTCCAGTCAGATTATCATAGTCGATCTCGTCCGCTTCCAATATTTGAGGTGGATCGCTGACATAGGAGCGTCCGCTAGTGCGATAGGTTTCCGATCTGGCATTGTAAAAAATTTCTGCTGCGGCGATGTATTGAGTGCTGTCTTGATAAATAGCATTACCGAATAAATTGGTTTCCCCTGTCACATCATTGTATCGAATGGTATCTCCTACTGCTTTTCGGTCGTTTTCAGTAAAGGAAGCATCGCCAATAATGGAATAAGTTTTATTCGCTCCTTCATACCGAATGATCTCTCCAATAGCGATTTGTTCCCCTTTCACAAACTGTGCATTTTGTCGAAATTCGGCAATTTCATTAGCCGTATCGTAAAAACCGTCTTCGCAATAAATGTTAGTGCTATCGCTTTTAATCAAGGTAGGTCCAAGGAAAAAGGCTGTTTCTGTTCGTGTATTAAACTTCAAAGTATCCGAGAGTAGATTGAATTCTGGATCAATTAGGACAACGCTATCTTTAAAATAGACTTCGTCGGTTTCGGTATAAAAATAGCCCCGCTTGCTGGTCAGTTGCGTCGTTCCATTGGTCAGTAAAGCTCCTGTCGCGTAGGTACCTACTTTTGTATTCAGATCATAATCCAATTGATCGGTAAACAGCTGTTGTCCTCTACTTTCTAGCACTACTTCGCTATACAAGGTTGCTAAACGCGTTTGGGCGTTATAATTCAAAGAATCGGAAAAAACATTGAGCGAATCACCTTGCTGAATGAGTACATTTCCTTGTGCTATGAGTCGAACTCTATCATACAAAATAGCCGAATCACAGTACATAAAAATACTATCTTGTCGCAATTCTACGTTGCCCAGCAATTTTTGAATCGTACCAGTATCGCTTTGTAGTAGCTTCAAATCATCAGCATAGTCGATATTGATCTTTTGCTTGGAGGTATCTTGTGCAGATAGAGTAGTTGCTGGATTATTTGGACGTTGCGCCAACAAATAACTACTGCTTAATAGCAAATAAACGAGTACTAGAAAACGGATAGGTAGGTTGGACATATTGAAGGCTTAAAAAACGAGTTGCAAAAGAAACGTTTTTTGAGAACTGTTGGCATAGGTCGTGAAGCATATTCACTTTTTGCTAACAGAGCTAGTCCTTGGAGTATTCATAATTGGGTTGTGTGCAAACCTTGTTGAACAACCCCTAGGTCAAAAAAGAGACAGAAGAAAACCCTACCCTCCTTTCTACGTATAAGAAAATACACACCGAATTTTAACAGTCAAACACACCGAACAACCGGCCCCTGCACTGTTTACTAATCTAGCCCCACGCTACTTGTTTAGATCGTTATCACTGCTCATGAAAAGTCTTTACTGTTATCTCATCTGTCTACTGTTTAGTGGTCTTTTGACTGCGCAAGTGCCTGTCGTTGATTGGGAGCGTGCGTTGGGCGGGAGCAGTTGGGAAGAGATGCACACGTTGATTGGGTGTAGCGACGGTGGCGTATTGGTAGCTGGAATTACTCAATCTCCAAACGATGGCGATGTATTGGAAGATAAATTAGGGGATTGGGACTATTGGCTCATCAAACTAGATGTGCGGGGCAATGAACAATGGCAACGACGCTACGGTGGCAACAAAGCAGATCGAATTTGGGTAGGACAAGAAACAGCAGATGGTGGCTTTCTCATCGGTGGCGAATCGCAATCGGACATTAGCGACAGCAAATCAGAACCGAATCGTGGCGACTGGGATTTTTGGTTGATGAAATTGGACAGCGAAGGAAATTTGCTGTGGGACAAAACATTGGGAGGTGCAGGTTGGGATGCCCTACGAGGCGATGTGTTAGAGACGGAAGATGGGGGCTATTTATTAGCAGGTGTTTCCGACTCCAATAGTGGCATGGACAAAAGCGAAGACTGTCGCGGACTTTGGGACTTTTGGATCGTCAAACTCAACGCCAATGGCGACATCGAATGGGACAGAACCTACGGCGGCGACCAACGCGAACTCCTTCAAGCGGTACTACCAATGCCCAACGGTGGCTACTTGCTCGGTGGTGAATCACGCTCTGGAGTCAGTGGCGATAAAGACGATTTTTCGAGGGGAATAAGCGACTATTGGCTTATCCATATTGACGAAAGAGGAAATTTGTTGTGGCAAAAAACAATTGGTGGCAACTACGACGAAGCTATCTTTGATATGGCATTATTGGACGAAACAATTTATCTAGCTGGCTTTTCAGGTTCTGATGCGACATTTGAAAAAAGTGACCCTTCTTATGGGAGCATCGACTATTGGGTAGTGGCAGTCGACCTTCAGGGCAACCAAATTTGGGACAAAGTATACGGTGGCAGTAGTCAAGATAATGCTTACGATATTCGAGTGACGGAAGCAGGCAATCTGCTGCTAGGTGGCTACTCCAGATCGCCTAAAAGTGGTTCTAAACAAGCAGAATCGAAAGGAGAAGTGGACTTTTGGCTAGTTCATATTACACCCAACGGCGAACAACTCTGGGATGCCGCTTATGGAGCGAGTAAACAAGACGTACTAACTGAGATGGAACTGTTAGCGGATGGCAGCATCATTATGTCAGGTCATACTGGTTCTCCAGCAGATGGCGATAAAATCAGTGATTCACGTGGCTTCAATGACGTTTGGGTTGTTAAAACTGGTTGTGGCGTAAATGGTCAGTTGCCAAGTACGCTTTCTGGGGCGTGTTTGGGTGATACGCTAAATGTGACGGCACAGTTTGACAATTGTGTGGGTTGCACTTTTTTATGGGACGATGGCTCAACGGACAGCTTGCGTCAATTTCTTGACCTTGTCGAACCACTCAACTTAACAGTGCAAGCCATCGACCAAAATGGCTGTTTCAATTATGACACCATCACTATTGCTGCGAATCCATTACGCGATGTACAGTTTGATTTGTTTCCAATAGACTGTGGTTATGAAATAGAAGTTGGCGACATCGAAGGTGGTCTTCCCCCCTACTCTGCTGTCCTCTATCCTGACAATTCTAATTCTGTTTTATCAGCCACTACAGCTCAATTAACACCAGGCGATCGTTTCCTACTAGAAGTGAGCGACGCACAAGGTTGTGTTTGGGATAGTCTGTTTCAGGCTGGCATGGCTGCCGAAAATCTGATGGTAACGTTGGGAGAAGAACAGATCATCCAACTGGGAGATAGTCTCATTGTGCAAGCACAAACGAATCGTCCCGTTGTAGACATCCAATGGGCGTCCAATCTGCTGTCCGCTTGTACCGACTGCTCCACTTATCGCATTCTGCCACTCGAACCAGGCTACATTACCGTAGAAGTCATGGACGAATTAGGTTGTCGCGCCCGCGCAAAAATGGAGTATTACATTGACCGAGACTATAAGCTATTTATTCCCAATGCTTTTTCGCCCAATCATGACGGACAAAACGATAACTTCATCATTTATGGTGGTGAGCAGGTAGCAGCTATTGAGATGTTTCGCGTATTCGACCGCTGGGGACGTCTTGTTTTTGAACGCCGTAATTTTCCGCCCAATGATCCTACTTTCTCTTGGAATGGCTATTTTAAAAATCAAATCTCTCCTTCAGGTATATATGTTTTTTACGCCGAGGTAGCCTTTATAGACGGGCGAACGCAACTTTTTGAAGGAGATTTTATGCTAATGGACTGAGTAGCTAACGATATTTTGTCTCGATGGCATTGAGCAACGTATCCTATCTCATAGAGATTATACATCGGTAGCCAATTTAATCAGCACCGTATTTCATCTCCTCAGGATGATAACCCAATTTTAGTGGACAAACGTACAGTATCTCTCTTTGCATAGCTCTTAGTTTTCCTCATTCTTAAACAGCAATTCCTTCCCTTTTGTCCAAATAAGGTGAAATTTTCTTCTCCTTTAATTTGCTTCCTATACATTGTGCTTACTTAATATATAAATTTCATACATTTGTCTATGTAGAGGTAATTTAAAATTTTGGAGAAACAGCATGATTGTACTGGATTATGATATCGTCTATATCAATGTGACTTTAGCCCGTTGCATTTTTTTGGATTCAAGGGATTGAAACCGCCTTGCATCGAAAAAGCATATTCAACCGTAAAAGTTTAAATCACTTCAAAAACTTCCCCGCACTTAGAGAAATTATTCACTCTTTTTTACTTACAGACAAACAAAAATTATGTTGTTTACTCGATGTTTACTCGTCCTTGCAGTAGTGATGAGTACGTTTACACTAGTTTGGGCGCAAAATGGTGTTGTGCCTGCTACCCAGTTTTTAGAGACCAATTTGACCCAGTTCAATGGCGATAGCGAGACAGAATGGCTCGTCACGGATGCGACGCAAAGCCCGAATGGTATGCGTAACATTTACTTCACGCAAGCCCGAAGAGGGATTGTCATCGAAAACCAGCTGGTCAATATTCACTTACAACCTGACAATCAGGTGCTCTATTCAGCAGGGGATTTCATCAGTGATATACGTTCTAAAATTACCAACTCAGAGAACATTAATGTTTATCGTGCCGTGCGTACTGCCTTTGAAGATTTGAATTGGGAATATGTCGCTGCCCAGTCCGAAGTAATCATTGGTGGAGCTAACAAAGCTCGAAAACTCAATTATCCAGACTTAACGTGGATGCCAATAGAGGCGAAATTAGTCTACGTACCTATCGGTGAAACGGAGGTACGCCTTACATGGGCAGTCGATATTTATTTGCAAGATGGTACACATTGGTGGCAGTTCCGTATAGATGCCGAAAATGCGACTATCGTGGAAAAAAGAGATGCCGTTATCACGTGTACATTTGACTCGCCTAGTCCACATAAACATTGCGAAGTAGCCCACCATTTTCATCCTAAAAAAGCCAAACGACTCACCATTACACCGATAGCTGCGCCTACTACCGCTCCTGCTATGACGCCTCAATATCGAGTGTATCCAGTCGGCGTGGAAAGTCCAATTCACGGAGATCGTGACCTAGTGATTGATCCTTCGGATGCCTTGGCTTCTCCTTATGGATGGCACGATACGAACGGGGCAAACGGGGCAGAATATACCATCACAAGAGGAAACAATGTATTGGCGCAAGAAGACGAAAATGGAAACAATGGTTCGGGCTACAGTCCAAATGCTGGCAACAGCCTGAACTTTGACTATCCAATAGATTTCACCAAACAACCGACTGAAAACAGAGATGCCGCCCTGACGAATCTCTTTTTTTGGAACAACATCATGCACGATTTGGCTTACAATTATGGTATGACCGAATCGACTGGTAGTTTTCAAGAAAATAACTATGGACGAGGCGGATTAGGCGACGATTATGTTTTCGCAGATGGCCTAGACGGCAGTGGATCGAACAATGCTAATTTTGGTACGCCCAGCGATGGAGACAATCCCAGAATGCAGATGTTTTTATGGACAGGAGAAGCGGTCTTAGAGGTCAACTCACCTTCTACCATAGATGAAGTTTTTTATATTCGTCCCGCTAGTTTCGGATCAGAAATTTTTAATCTGACCGATGATGTCGTTCTAGTCAACGACGGAAGTGGCACGACAAGTGATGGTTGCAACACCCCCTTTAGCAATGCTGGTGCAATAGCTGGAAAAATCGCTTTAATAGATAGAAGTGTCGATTGCGACTATTCCACACAAGCACTCAATGCTCAAAATGCTGGTGCTACTGGTGTCATCATCTGTAATACGACTACCAACAATAGTCTATTGACGATGGGCGAAGGTAGCAATGGAAGCAGTGTTATCATTCCATCTGTCATGATCGGTTCCAGGGATTGTCAAACCTTGAAGAATGCGCTGCCTAACCTGAATGTGTCTTTTTCAGATGAAGAAATTGAAGTCGATGGCGATTACGACAATGGCATCATCGCACATGAGTATGGACATGGTATTTCTAACCGACTTACAGGTGGACCGAATACAACAGGTTGCTTGGGTGGTTCAGAGCAAATGGGGGAAGGCTGGAGCGATTTTATGGGACTGATTACGACTGTTCAAAATGGCGACACTGGCGATAAGCGAAGAGGAATCGGAACCTATGCTATTCTAGAACCGACAGATGGAGTTGGGATTCGTAACTTCCCCTACTCTACTGATATGACGACAAATCCTGTTACTTATGATGACATTAAAACATTCTCTATACCACACGGTGTAGGCTCGGTCTGGTGTTCTATGATTTGGGATTTATACTGGGATTTAGTAGACGAATACGGGTTTGATGATGATTTATACACTGGAACGGGTGGAAACAACATCGCGATTAATCTAGTTTTCCACGGCATGAAAATGCAGGCTTGTAATCCAGGTTTTGTCGATGGACGTGATGCTATTTTAGCTGCCGATCAGTCTTTGTATGGTGGAGCAAACAGCTGTACGATCTGGAAAGCATTTGCACGTCGTGGTTTAGGATTTAGTGCCGATCAAGGTTCTAGCGGAAGTCGCTCAGATGGAGTAGAAGCTTTTGATTTACCGATTGAGTGTACCTGTCAAGTAGGTTCGCCTTGCGATGACGGTGACCCTTGTACGATCAATGATGTATTCGTTTTGAATGGCGAAGATTGTGATTGTGAAGGCGAATTTGTAGATGCAGACCGCGACGGCTTTTGTATTGGTGAAGACCCTGACGACAATAATATTTGTGTACCGAGTACAGCCGCAGCCGTTTGTGCCAACCCAAACTGTGAAATTTTCATCGACGAAGAAGGGTTTGAAACTGGATTCGGTATTTGGAACGATGGTGGATTAGATTGTATCCGCATTAACAATACCGAAGAGTCTTACACAGGCGACTACAGCATTCAGTTGAGAAATGGTCGGGTGTTGTCTCCCTTATTTTCTAACACCTTAGATTTAAGTGGCTATGATGAGGTAACCGTCTCTTTTTACGCCTTCGCTTCTGGTTTAGAAACAGGCGAACAGCTGTTCTTTGATGCGTCTACTGATGGTGGTTCTAATTACACTAACCTTGATGCTTGGGTCATGGGAATCGACTTTATGAACGAAGAATTTTTCGACGGGGAGGTGTTGATTAGTGGTGTGACGGCTACGACTAGATTCCGTTTCCGAATGGGTGGCAACCAAAACAACGATCAAATCTTCATCGACGATGTGGTCATCAACGGTTGTTCAGATATCGTTTGTACGCCAGGTACGGCTTGCGACGATGGCGATGATTGCACCACAGGTGATGTATTCGACAGCAACTGTAACTGTGTAGGTACTTTAGCGGATAGCGACAACGACGGCGTTTGTGATGCAGATGACATCTGCCCAGGTTTTGACGATACGATGGATAGTGATGGAGATGGTATCCCCGATGGTTGTGATACCGATTGTCAATCCAGTATTGCATTTAGTAATGAAACGATCAACAGTGGTACGTATCGTTCTGCGACGACGATCACTTCTTCTGGAAGCGTCAATATAGGAGCTGGCGAAACTGTCGTAATGGCGGCAGCGCAATCAGTCACGTTAAGTCCAACATTTACCGCAGCGAATGGTACAACGCTAACTATTCGTATAGATGACGTAGCCTGTACGCCAAGTGCAAATGGGATTGAAAATCGTTCCGAGTTAGCTACTCCAGCAATTCAAATATCGGAAATCTATCCCAATCCAACAGGCGATTGGGCGCAGTTTGAGTTTTTCTTGCCCAATGAAGAGTCCGTACAAATTCAAGTCATGAATTTGAATGGACAAATGGTCGAGCAATTCCCGATGCAAATGGCTGCGCAAGGATGGAACAGAGTACAACTGCCAGTGAGTGATTTGACGAATGGTATCTATTTGTTACAGTTCCAAACTGGTACGGTGACGAAAACGATGAAGTTTGTGGTGCAACGGTAGGGATG
>CAYLPW010000189.1:0-9664 GCA_964385665.1 uncultured Saprospiraceae bacterium | reverse complement strand
CAACACAGCTGGTTTTGGTCCAGTCGTTCTAGGTTCGAGTCCTAGTAGGTCAACTCACTCAAAGCCTTGTTAATCTGTTGATTAGCAAGGCTTTTTTGATGTGTGGCACAGTAGACCTGATTTTCTCTCCTGAGAACATCTTAATACTTAGATTTACGAGTTGTTCTCTACCAATTCCACAACACAATCTTTCAGTGTCTCTTTTTGCTCAATTGTGTACTTTGTAATTGCTGCATGGATCGAAAACGGTACATCTATTGTCATCTTTTTCTGTTCTAACTATTCAGGGATAACAAAAAACACTGGAATTTATTCTTGCCTGGTAAATAATAGAAAAGGAGATAGAAGATTGCACTTTCGGAAGAGTTCATTGTTCATTTTGACAGATGAGCCAAACGAATAGAACAAAGCTAGAAGTCGTTCATCTAATATAATCACAAATTTAAGGCAACCTGCATCGTCGACTCCCCTGTATCGTAAGCATGAAGGTTAAAAGTTGGTTTCGGCACTTTAAATATGAGGTTGAATCCAAGAATTCAAAAGAATACAATGAAATATTTACTCTTACTACCGCTATTCCTAATAGCTTGCAACTCCACCCAAAACATCGGAAAAGGCAACAACGATATACAATTGACGCCTATTTTTCATGGTGCATTGGTTATTCAACAAAATGAGCAAACGATCTTTATTGACCCTTATGGTGGTGCAGAACGCTACGCGGACTTTCCAGCTCCAGATTTAGTTCTCATTTCTCACCCGCATGGCGATCATTTGAATCCAGAAACTTTGAATGGATTGGACTTATCGAAGGCAACTTTGCTAGCTCCACAAGCCGTTTTGGACAAAGCAGACGACATCAAGTTTGCTAGAACAAAACTAATGGAGAATGGCGACAACTATATTTGGCAAGGTGTGAATGTCGAAGCTGTTCCCATGTACAATCTGCCAGAAAGTCCAGAGAGTAGACACCCGAAAGGTTGGGGAAATGGCTATGTCTTGACCATTGGTGGGGAACGCATCTATGTGTCTGGTGATACCGAAGATATTCCAGAAATGCGTAATCTCAAGAACGTAGATCATGCTTTTGTTTGTATGAATCTACCGTACACAATGACCATACAACAAGCCGCTTCTGCTGTTTTAGAGTTTAAACCTAAACATGTATATCCCTACCACTTTCGAGGAAAAGATGGTTTTAGTGATGTTGAACAGTTTAAATCAATCGTAACTGAAGGAGATGACAGTATCGAAGTGGAACTCCTAGAGTGGTACACTGAATTGTAGAAATAAAACGCTCTTTCGATACGACTTTTCCTTTATTTATTCGTTAGTAAAGAATAGAAACAACACGAACCCGCTACAAAGGCGGGTTTTTTATTTCATTGCGCACAACTTATAATTCGCTCAACAATAGAAAATAGATTGAGCAAGTAACTAAGAATACATGAAGTACCTACCTTTTATTTCCCTATCCTTCATTCTGCTACTCTCTTGTGGCGGTCCAAAAGAAGTCCTCACTTTTCCTGGCATCGAAGAACGTACGATGGACACCTTAGTCGTCACTGCTCCTCGTTTCGATGAGGCGGAAGAAGAACTCATGGACGAACTGTCCGAAGAAGATTATACGCTACCTACCTTTAATGAAAGTGCGCGTCGTGCGTTTGATTTATTGCATACCAAATTAGAGGTACGTTTCGACTGGGCGGAAGAGCAAGTGATTGGAAAAGCAACCTTGAAGTTGACGCCTTACTTCTACGCGACCGATTCGATGGTATTGGATGCCAAAAATTTTGAGTTCAATGCAGTGAGAGAAGTAGGTGCAAAAACTGACCTCAAGTACAGTTATGACGACCAACAAATTACGCTTTACTTTGATCGAGAATTGACGAGAACGGATACCGTCGATATTTTTATTGACTATGTAGCAACACCACGAGCAGGTGGCGGTAGTGCAGCTATTACATCTGACAAAGGTTTATTTTTCATCAATCCAACTGGTGAGGAAGACAAGCCTCAACAGATTTGGACGCAAGGGGAAACAGAACACAATTCGCGTTGGTTTCCAACCATCGACAAACCGAATGAGCGAACGACACAGGAAATGTATGTGACCGTTCAAGATAAATACAAAACGCTCTCCAACGGTTTACTTGTTTCTTCTACCGACAACGGAGACGGCACACGTACCGATTATTGGAATATGAATCAGCCACACGCGCCTTACTTGTTTATGCTGACGGTGGGGGAGTTTGCGGTTGTGAAAGATCGTTGGGAGGATATTCCATTGGAGTACTACGTAGAAGAAGAGTACCGTGAATTGGCGCGACAAATTTTTCCGTACACGCCAGATATGTTAGGTATGTTTTCTGAGAAGTTGGGCGTTAAATATCCTTGGCAGAAATATTCGCAAGTCGTGGTGCGCGACTACGTTTCTGGAGCAATGGAAAACACCACAGCTGTTATTTTTGGCGAGTTTATGCAAGGCGATGCTTCCTTTTTGAAAGATAATTTGACCAATGAAAAGATCGTTGCCCATGAAATGTTTCATCATTGGTTTGGCGACTACGTGACTTGCGAAAGTTGGGCAAACTTAACCATGAATGAAGGTTTTGCCAACTACAGCGAATACTTATGGCTAGAGGAAAAGCACGGTCGCGACGAGGCGGATTATCATTTGCTGGAAGAAATGCGTGGCTATTTAGGGCAAGGTACAGTGCATCCGTTGATTCACTATGGCTATGATGAGAAAGAGGATATGTTCGATCAGCACAGTTACAACAAGGGCGGTATGGTGTTGCATATGTTGCGCTCTTATATAGGTGACGAAGCCTTTTTTGCAGCACTCAACTTGTACTTGACACGCAACGCCTACACAGCAGTGGAAGTCGATGAGTTGCGTCTAGCCGTTGAGGACATCACTGGTCGGGATATGATTTGGTTTTTCGATCAATGGTATCACAAAGCTGGACATCCTATTTTGAACATCAACTACGAATACAACGAAACCGACGGGCAAGCGATAGTTATGGTGGAACAGACGCAATCCGGTAAAGACGTACCTACTGTGTTTCAGTTTCCAGTGATGATTGATATTTATGTAGATGGGAACAAGCAACGCCACCAAGTTATGGTGAATGAGCGAATGCAAAACTTTGAATTTGCCGTCTCTAGCCAGCCTGATTTGATTAATTTTGATGCCGAACGCACCTTATTAGGAGAAATAGAAGACAACAAAGACGAATCGGCTTATTTATTTCAATACCGCAATGCCCCTATGTTTTTGGATCGTTACAAGGCGCTACAAGGACTGACAGAAGTCGAACCGAACGCAGCTATCGAGCAATTGTATGTAGATGCGTTGAAAGATCCGTTCTATGGATTACGTGCGTTTGCTTTATCCATGGTCGATTTGGAGACCAATCCAGAACAAGCCGCTGCTGTCAAAGCACTAATTCAAAATGATCCAAAGGCAGAAGTTCGCTCCGCAGGCATTGATCGTTTGATTGCATTAGGTGATGATAGCTACGAAAGTTTATTTGAAGAGGTCGCTAAAAATGATGAAGCGAAGAGTGTACAATCGACCGCTCGTATTGGATTGGCGGCACTTTATGCCTCCAAAGGAGATACTAAAAACTTGAAATTCTTTGAAGAAAGCTACGCTGATTTCGACTTCTATGATGCCATCAACTTTTTTGATTTGTATGGAGAGTTGGCAAGTCAAGGTGACTACGATCAAATGTTAGATACCGCTAAAAAATTGAAGCCGATTGCGTTGGGCGACAGTTCGTTGTGGAAGCGATTCGCGGCGACTAAAACCATCAATACGCTACGTGGTGCGCTTTCTCGATTGGCAGAAGAAGCGGAAGGCGATGCGGCTCGTCAGTTTATTGAAGCGGACGAAGAAGTGTTGATGATGTTGGAGCAAATTAAAAATACGGAGACCGATCCGCAGTTGAAGCAGGTGTATATGCAGATGCCGCAACCATAATAGCATAACTCATCGTTACTTTTACTTTTTTGGGAAAGGCAGACTTCTAATACGAGATCTGCCTTTTACATATTACCTCGTATACCACCACATGCTGTAGTATCAACCAACTATTCACCAACCCAACCATATGAACGACAACAACGGACACATTCACCAACGAACCCTACAAGCAGGAATTTTAGCAATCGAATTCTACCACCCCAAACACAATTCCCTACCGAGCCATCTACTCAAAGAGTTGAAAGAAACCATTGAACAAGCTGGCAGAAATAAGGAGGTCGAAATCATTATCTTAAAAAGTGGCGGCGACCGTACGTTTTGTGCAGGTGCGAGCTTCGATGAACTAATTGCCATAGACAATCTAGAAAAAGGAAAAGCTTTCTTTTCTGGCTTCGCCAATGTCATCAACGCTTGTCGAAAATGTCCAAAAATTATCATCGGGCGCGTGCAGGGGAAGGCAGTAGGCGGTGGCGTTGGATTGGCATCAGCGGTAGATTATTGTTTGGCGACAAAATATGCCTCCGTGAAGTTGAGTGAGCTGAATATTGGTATCGGTCCGTTTGTCATTGCACCAGCTGTGGAACGCAAAATTGGTTTGTCGGCAATGTCGCAGATGACTTTAGATGCGGATACTTTCTTTTCGCCAGCATGGGCACAACAGAAAGGACTATACGCCGAAGTCTGCGACAGTGCAGCCGAATTAGACGAACGCGTTTTAGCATTAGCCAATTATCTCTTACAAACTAACCCCGAAGCACGCCGCCAACTCAAAACGATTTTCTGGAATGACTGCCAAGACTGGGATGACTTATTAGCCAAACGAGCGGCAATTAGTGGCGAACTGGTGCTGTCTAGCTTTACAAAAGAAGCCCTGAAAAAATATCAATAGCACAATCCCTAGCAGGTTGTCATTTCCCACGACGACCTGCTTTTACGTTTTTTACGATATTAAACGCTCATACCTTCTACGCGTGAATAAATTCATGCGCTTTTGTTATGGCTGCGTTATTTATGACAGTACGTTCCGCTCAAACTCTCGAAACTCTCATACTCTCCCACTCTCCTCTACCCCTTACTCAACAACTCCTTCTGATTATTCATGTAGTTGCGCCAACGATCCAGAGCTTGTACCATGTCATCGGGCAAATCGGACTCAAAATACATCCGCTCTCCCGTCACAGGATGATCGAATTCCAACGATTTCGCATGTAACGCCTGACGCGGTAGAATCTTCATCGTATTGTCGACAAACTGCTTATAGCGACGATGCGGTGTTCCTTTTTTGATCTTAGTGCCTCCATATTTTTCATCACTAAACAACGGATGTCCCATAAAGCGCATATGTACCCGAATCTGATGCGTACGACCAGTCTCTAACTGACATTCCACTAGACTGACATAATAGAGATTTTCTAAGGTCTTCCAATGCGTCACTGCCCATTTTCCATCTTCGCCGTGCCGAAAGACCGTCATATCTCTTCGGTTCTTCGGATTGCGTCCAATGTTGGCTTTGATCGTCCCTTCTAGTTCTGGCATTTCGCCCCACACAATCGCTTGATACTTCCGCTCAATGGTGTGGTAATAAAACTGTTTTGCCATTCGATCCATTGCATAATCGTTCTTCACTGCCATCATTATCCCTGACGTATCTTTGTCAATGCGATGGACTAGCCCAGGACGATCCGTGTAGTTATCATTGAGATGCGGAAGGTTTTGATAGTAATACGCTAACGCATTGGCTAAGGTATTCTTTCGATTGCCAATACCAGGATGTACGACCATACCTGGCGGCTTGTACAAGATCAAAATATGATCGTCTTCGTAGCGAATATCGAGTGGAATATTCTGTGGAACGAGACGCGACTGACCACTTGGACGACGCGGCAAAATGGATTTGACTTCATCGTTGGGTCGAACCTTATAGTTCGGTTTTATCTCGTTATCATTGACTGTGATCGCGCCTGCTCGGATGGCGTTTTGCACCCGATTGCGCGTCACACGATCTAGACGATCCATTAGAAATTTATCAATGCGGATAGGCTCTTGACTTGGATCGACTTGTATAATACGAACGTCCTGAAATTCATCAGTCGCTCCTCCCCTGTTCTTTCTATCTCTGTTCTTCTGGTTACTCACTTGCTATTTGTTGTAGAAGCGCGAAGATACAGATTTGTCTACTTAGATGTACTAGTTTTGTGCAAGTTGTCTAAATATAGTTTTGAGCTTAGTCAGGCATAATAGGCATGAGAGAAGCCTTCTTTTTCGACTCCATTGCTCAACAGTTTACAGCAAAAAAAACCGCTCTTTCGACTTCGCTGTTGCTCCTATTCGATGATAAAACTGAATCGCGCGATGGTTAAAATCTGGCGTTTGCCATTGAATTAATGTACAACCTAATTTTGCTCCTTCTAGTTGAATCCGTTCGACTAATTGCTGCCCAATTCCTTTATTTCGCGCTGTCTCCTTCATGAATAAACAATCCATATAAATATAGAAACTAGCCTCCCAAGTGGAGAATTGCTTCATGTAAGTCGCATAGCCAATTAGCTGTTCGTTCTCTTCTACTACTAAACAGTACAAGGCTGGATGAACATTAAACAACTGTTGGCGCAAGGCTTCCGCTTTTCCTTCATTACTATAATCTGACTGTTCATAAGTTGCATGTAAAGCGCATAGCTCTACCAACGCTGACAAATCTTGTAGCGTTGCGAATCGAATGATAGGTGTCGTCATAAACTGAATTTTTCCCAATCTAGAAAGAAAAGCGGAAGCCAACAACTGACTTCCGCTTTCTAACTAAAAGTAAACCTAGAATCTTGTAAACAAAACAGCTATGCTCTCAGTCGCTCCTCCTAAAACCTATACATTCGTAATGTTAACACAAAAGCTATCAATTAAAAGTGACTGCCCATCCAACACCTCAATAGCTTATATGATCTTATATGTTTCAAAATAGCATAACGCTCAGTCTTTCAACTCAATCACCTCCAGCGGCTCAAACAGCGAATACTCCACCGCTTCTACCGCTTTTTGGTAATCTGCAAAGTCATTTTGAACAAATTCATTCACTTGTCCGACGACATCTGTCACTTCCTCTTTTGCCCGCTCCATCAACAAACGAACGGCTTGCGTAGGTCGCGTTTGAATGCTTCCCAAATAGCTACTCACGCTGTACAAAGTCGAATTCAAATTGTCTGATGTACGCTGAATGCCTTTCATGCCTTCTGGCTGCATGTAAAGTTTCTCCAATTCCGCAACACGCTTTTTCAGTTCTTTTCCCTGTTCTTTGATTTGCTGCAAGGTAGAATCTGCTGCGTGCGCTAATGCTTTTTCTACCAAACTAATCGTCTTGCTCACTTGCTGCAATTGATCGAAACCTTTTGCTGCCGTTTCCACTGTTTCGTAATAATCTTTATACGCTTGTTCGCGCACCTCAAAATTGACGGCTTTTTCATCCAAACGCGGATCGTATTGCACATTCACCATCGTCGAGTCTTTCCAATCCCCAAAATGTGCCACGACTTTGTACTCGCCAGGACGCACTTCATAGCCACTTGGCATATCTGTATCTGGTTTCGCTTCTCGACGCGACGGAAACCGAACCCCATCGTGTCGCAGATTCCAAGTGACGCGATTGAGACCAGTATCTACTTTAGTCGAAAACGTACGAATCGTGTCGCCAGCACCATTGAATACCTGAAACTTCACTTTTTCAGGACGCTTCTTTTTCTCCTCTTTTTCGTCTTCCATATCCATTCGCTCCTCGCCTTTTCCTTCGCCCTCTATCATTGCACCACGCCTGTTTGAACTCATGCTCATACTCTCCTTTCTCGAAGATTTTAGGCTATTTTCATCGTCCACCTCTTCTTCTGGTTTCACCCAAATACTCATTGTCGCCGCACTTCCTTTGTTATCTCCAATAAATTCGCCATCTGCTGCAAATCGGATGCCATCTACAGAACGATATTCTGCTAAATACGCATTGGGCGCATCGAATAGCGCAAAATCTTGTTCCAACACTTTTCCGCTAGTTTTAGCGACTTCACGCAATGGACGAATGTCATCCAAAATCCAAGCTGCCCGTCCAAATGTCCCGATAATGAGATCATGTTCACGCGGATGAATTTTCAAATCGCGCGTCGACACCGAAGGAAAACCATTCATCCATTGACTCCAATTGTTGCCTTTATCAATACTCACATAGAGACCATAATCTGTTCCTAAAAACAATAAATTTTCCTCTTCGGGATCTTGCACAATCGACAAAGCATGTCCATCGACTTGTTCTTCGTCGATGATGGATGTAAAGCTTTGTCCAAAATCGGTCGTGTGGTATGCCATCGGTCGCCAATCGTTTCGGCGGTAGTCATTCACGATGACAAAAGCTTCTCCTTCGTTGCGCGTCGACACTTCGATTTGTGGAATCCAGCTACCAGCTTTCATGCCCGACAACTTGCTTGCCACATTCGTCCAGCTTTTGCCACCGTCGCGCGTCACTTGCAAGTTACCATCGTCTGTTCCTACCCAAATCACGTCCTTATTTAATGGACTCGGCGCAATCGCTAAAATCGTCGTATGGTTTTCCGCCCGCGTATCATCAATCGTCAATCCACCACTCTCGTACTGCTTTTGCTTCGTCGTATCGTTCGTTGTCAAATCTGGTGAAATGATTGTCCAACTCGACCCACAGTCCTCACTTTTGTGTACGAATTGGCTACCAAAATACAAGCCACAATCAGCGAACGGGTCTTGTGCTATCGCTGCATTCCAATGAAAACGTAATGGCGTATCGTCTTTTGTATTGATCGGTTTAATGAAATCTCGTTGTCCAGTTTCCCGATCGACACGACCAACATTTCCGCCTTGTGACATCGCGTAAACGTAGCGACTGTCTTTTGGGTCAAAAACGACATCAAAACCATCTCCAAAGTAGACTTCTTGCCAGTCGTTGTTGCGAATGCCTCCACTTTTCCAAACCTGACTCGGTCCTACCCAAGACCCGTTATCCTGCATCCCACCTGCTACCTTGTATGGATAGCTCATGTCATAACTGATATGGTAAAACTGCGCCAATGGCAAATTATCCACAAATCGCCACGACTCGGCGCGGTCACGAGAGATATTTAGTCCACCATCATTTCCAACAATCATATAACTCGGATCGTCTGGATGAATCCAAAGCGCGTGATAATCTGGATGCACCGTTTTCGTACCATAATACGGCATAATCACCTCAAAATTCTTACCGCCATCTTCACTTTTAGACACTAAAGAATACAAACTGTACACGCGGTTCTCGTTCTGTGGATCGACGTAAATATCGGCATAGTAGAAAGGTCGATTGCCAATTTCGGTCTTGTCCGTAGCTATTTTACTCCACTTTTTACCGCCATCCAGCGACTTGTACAGGGCGTTCTCTTTGGCTTCTACTAATGCGTATACGATGTTAGGCATGGAAGGCGCAATCGCTAGACCAATTCGCCCTAAAATCCCTTTTGGCAAACCATCTTTTTCGGTGCGCTCGACCCAAGTATCGCCTCCATCATGCGAAACGAAAATACCAGAGCCTTCACCACCAGAATTAAACGTCCACGGCTTGCGTCCAAATTCCCACATAGCAGCGATCAATTTGTCAGGATTGGTCGGATCGACCACTAAGTCAGCAATACC
>CAYLPW010000188.1:4685-9718 GCA_964385665.1 uncultured Saprospiraceae bacterium | reverse complement strand
GGAATTGTTAAAGCAACAAAACTATATTACGGAGAGGGAGTGAGAAAGTGAGAAAGTGAGAGAGTGAGAAAGTGAGAGAGTGAGAAAGTGAGAGAGTGAGAAACGGAATGCTAATTAAATAACGAAAATATCCCGATAGCTATCGGGAAAGCGCGTGAATTTATTCGCGCGTCGAAAGGGAAGATCATAACAAAAGCGCGTGAATTTATTCGCGCGTCATTCTACAAAAATTGCGTAACGATGTAATTAGTACAGACTAGCTAAAAGCCAATAGCTAATTGCTAAAAGCTAAAGAAATAATGAAACCAAACAACAATATATTCCATCAATTTCGAGACCAAGCCAATCGGTTGGAAGTGACACCCAGCGATCAAGCCTGGGAACGCTTACAAAGTCGACTATCGCAAGAGCAGCCAGTAGCAAAACGACGGTGGCTACAAAGCTGGGCAGTAGCAGCATCCTTGCTGTTAGCGTTGGGTGCGATCTCTATTTTATCTACTTTTTTACTAAACGCCAATGAGCAATATGCAGAATTGGAACTAGAAGAAGGCTTGGAAAGCAGTGGCGTAACCACTCAGGATATTTACCAGCTACAACGCGAATACGCACAAGCGTCCGTCAATGAAGGTACAGCTTCCAAAAGACTAGTCGCTGCGGTAAAATACTTCTACGACGAATCCGATCAAAACATACCATCTGTCACTCCAAATATAAGGGAAGAGATCGAAGCCGTCAACGAACCAGCCATTGCGCCAGTTAATTTTGATTGGTTGCTAGGGGAATGGAAAGGCAGTGTGGAACAAGGAACCTCTACAGAAAAGTGGCGAAAGGATGGTGATGATTTGTATGGAAAAGGCGCACTGGAAGTCGATGGTCAAGTCGTCTTTACCGAGCGTATGCGTTTGACAAAGCGCGGCAATCAATGGTACTACATCTTGCAGCTTGATCCGTATGCAGAACCTTTGATTTATGGCTTGGAAAAGCGAAGCGAAGATGAATTAGTCTTCCGTCATCGAACGAAAGCTTTTCCATCGAAAGTAGTGCTGCTACGCAATGAAGATGGCAGTTTTTCTACGCAATTACTAGCGAAAGATCAAATTCAACTTTCTACGACGCAGCTAGATTTTTTGACGAAACGGAATGTCTTGTTAGTGGATAAAGCAGTGCGAAACTTGGTAAGGAAGTAGAAGGAAAGTACAATTAATTGGAGAAGATAAAAAGCCCGATGAACAATGCGCTCATCGGGCTTTTAATTTGTGACTGCCAACTGCTTACTGCTTATCCACATAAGCATCTATGCCATCACTTTTCAGTCGATTGACCAAATCGCTAGCACTTGAATAATCATTAAAACGATTGACCAAAACGACAGCATACGCTCCTTTATCGAAACGTTCCACACTAGCTGCCTCATAGCCTTTGTTTCTAATAGAGCGCGCGTGACTTTCTGCATTCGCCATCACTCGAAATGAGCCTGCCAAAACTAGATAATTGCCACTGGAACTGTAGCTGCTTGGTCGACTGCTCGTCTCTTCAATCGGATCGCCATTTTTGTCCACCTCTCCCAAATCTTCCTCGTCTTCGTAAGGAGTCGTAGAGGTATTTTGAGGAATAGAAGCATCTGTATCATCGAACGTACTTGGTGTACCAGCTTCTACTTCGTCGTCATCTTCTAGGTAGTAATAATCGCCGTCTGTATCGTTTTCAATTTCGTCGTAAAGAGCAGAGCGATCCGTATCTGGTTCTTTGTCAGAAAGCTTTTGCCAAGCATAGTAAATCAATAAACCAGCAGCCAATAAACAGACTGCAATAATGACAATCGTAAAGGTATCTAACTTGCGCATAGTAATAGAGTAGGTTTCAAAAAAGGATGAATTAACAATATCTACGGGAGAATTCTAAATTTTTGAGGAATTAAGTACACATCAATTATCATCTTCCTCCACCAATTCGCCTTCTTCATTTGTCTCTGGCTTCTCGTATTCAGGACGTTTTTTACGTAGAATAGTCGTGTAGCGTGCTGGATTTAAGCGGAAGTCTTCAACAAATAAATCTAGATTGGTGATCGCTTCATTCATATTCTTATATAGCTGATCGTTCTGTAGCAGTTGTCCCAGTGTCCCTTCTCCTTCATTCAACTGCGCCATCATTAGCTTCAAATCTTCGGCTGCTGAGTTAGCAGTCGTCAGTGTGCTACTCAACTGTGCAATCGCTTCATCCGTAGATTTCAACGTATTGTCCAGCTCCAATGCAGCAAACTTTTTCATCACAATATCTGCATTGGTAATGATGCTTTGTATCTGTGTATCCCGACTGGCAATAGAAGAAGAAAGCGTATTCATATCTCTGACGATATGGTCGATTTCTCTAGAGTTTCGCGCGATGAGTGCATTCAGACTATTGGTTGTTACTTTCAAGTTTTGTAGAATCTCGTCCACATCCGACAACACTTTTCCTACCGCCGAGTCTTCATCGCCAACAGACTGACCCAGAGAATCTAGCACTTGTCCGACACCGCCTGTAAGAACGTCTACATAGGACTGTACTTCTTCTGTACTGCCCACCATAGACGACAGTACTCCTTTTGTGCCAGCCTGCAAGAAATCCCCCTCCTCCGCGCAGTTGCCTGCTTGACAAGGCCCATCAAAGAGGAGCTGAATGTTCTTTTCCCCCAAAAAATCGACCGTTGCGATCGCCGCTACGGCATCTTTGGGAACTGGAAGTTCAGGGTCGATATCGAACTCAACGACGACTGTTCTTAGATTCTCAGGGTTCAAATACACATCCGTTACGACACCGACTTGAAAGCCACTACGCATCACAGTAGTACCAGCCGTCAAGCCAGCTGCATTGTCGTATTCTGCATATAGGATTTTTGTGCTTTTAAGGATATTTTGACCTTCCACAAATTTATACCCCCACAGTAGCAGTGCAATAGTGATAATGGAAAGAAGACCAATCTTTATTTCGTTTGACATAGTTAATAGTTTGTAATTCGATGCTTGACCAGCACAAGTAAAAACCTAATTAATACTAGCTTTAACCAAAAAACAACAAAAGCTGCTATTCGTGCTGCTGCTACAACAGCCCAACTGGATGTAGTGTTGTATTTTACAAACGAAAAGCTACATTTGGCAAGCCGTAGAATAGCTTTCAGAAGCTAGTTCACAAGTCATACAAAAGTCTCATATCTAATCCCGAAAGCTTTCGGGATCAAAGCGAAGCGATCTCCTATCTAGATACTTACATTCTCCATTCATCTATGTGCTTCCGAAAGAGCTTGACCAAATTACCAGCATCATCTATGGCACGATGCGGAATACCCTCAAATTCTAGTCCTTCTTTGCCTAGTGCCCACTGAAATCCGCGTTCTCTAGACAACCCTCGTATTTCTCGATATTGTGCTTTTAAATTGATGTGCCAATCCAGCCACTCATCTTCCACGCGATGCAGTTGACAGTCATCGATCAATAGGGTCTGATCAAATTTTCCCCAAGAACACAACCAATATTCTTCTTCCTCTATTTCTGCCCAATCCATAAATTCTCGAATGACGCGATTGAAGGTTCTTGCGCCATCCACGTCCTCCTGTTCTATGGTAGTGAGCTCGGTACAATAAGTGGATAAATAAGGGTTGACGATAGGACGAATAAAGCGATTGTAGGAAGATTTGAGTTCGCCATACGGATTGAGCATATAGGCACCAATTTCGATGGTTTCCTGCTGCTTGGAACGTGGCTTTCCTTGCCAGCATGTGGCTTCCAAGTCGTATATGATGTAGTTCACTTTTTCTAGATTGTGAGATGGTGAGACAGTGAAAGTTGAGAGACGTTCAGCTGGTTCAGTCTAGTTTTCAATACTTTCCTCGGTATGAACTAGTCCAAAATTATATCTTTACGATCTGTAAAAGTACGTTTTTTCTAATACACCTTTAACTTAAGTACTATGGCAATCCGCATGAAAGACCTTTTTGAGATCATGCCACAAGTGGGACAAATCGAGTGGATGAGTATTCGTCCAGTTAAAAGAGGAGAAGTACAGCCTATAGCAGAAATAGAAGTGACCGTGGAAGCAGGATTGTTAGGCGACCACTATGGAAAAGAAGGGGGAAAACGAATGGTAACACTCATTCAGAAAGAGCATATAGATGTGGTAGAAAGCATCATGAAGACGGAAGTAGATCCTAAAATGCTGCGTCGAAACATCATTGTCTCTGGTATCAATTTGTTGGCACTCAAAGAAAAGGTACTTCAGATTGGAGATGAAGTACAACTCGAAGTCACTGGCATTTGTCATCCCTGTTCTCGGATGGAAACAAACCTAGGACCTGGTGGGTACAACGCCATGCGCGGACATGGTGGCATCACCGCTAAAGTGCTACAAGGAGGAACGATACGAGTAGGCGACCCCGTAAAGATGGTCACCCACTAGTTCGGTTTCTTGTTCTGTCGACGCATTTCGTTTCGGCGCATCGGCATCACGTCTATAGTGTTGTAGAGCAGTTCACGTGTCAGCAACTCATTCGTTCTTCTCAATTTTTCACCACCGTCTTTTCCAATCAAGATGATAACAGTATCGCCATTACCAACATTAAAACGGCGTCTCCATTTCATCATCGTCTTGACAGAAAGCGACTCATTATTAGGCGTTTTCCCACTGTTCGCATAGATTTCATACACTAGTAAATCTCGTTCTGCCAAACCCGTTCGATCTGCTGCAAAATCTTCTAACTGTTGTTCGACCAACGCCTCATCGTCATGTGGTGCAAAGACTAAGAGTAAGCGATTTTCCCAGTGGTGTTGATCGAGTTGAGCAGACATAGCAGTGGTCATGAAAAGCAATAATAAAAAGAAAGAATAGCGCATCGTTCGTCATTTATGAGATAGAAGGAACAGCTGCAGAAATCGTTGTCTGGGTTGTGCCAAAATCCATTGATCCGTTATTCAAAAAATGAATCTCTTTCAATAAGTGCGATTAAAATCGCACACTTTTGTTATGGATGCGATGCTCTCACCTCTCACCTCTCACCTCTC
>CAYLPW010000188.1:0-4585 GCA_964385665.1 uncultured Saprospiraceae bacterium | reverse complement strand
AATCGCACACTTTTGTTATGGATGCGATGCTCTCACCTCTCACCTCTCACCTCTCACCTCTCACCTCTCTCGAAACTCTCTCGCTCTCTCGAAACTCTCTCTCCTTAATGCTGTATCATCACCTTCTGATTCCAGATTTCCTGACCCACTCGTAATCGTAAAATATATAGACCATTTGGTAAGTGATCGGTCGCAAATTCAAACTGTTGTCGGGCAGGCTCAATATTGGTGCTTAACAAACGAATCATTCGACCATCCAAGCTAAACAAATCCACTTCCATCGTTGCTGCTTCGCTAGGGTCGATCATCAATTGCAACAACTGATTGGCAGGGTTTGGATACAAGTCAAAATGGGTTGCAGTGATGTTTCTAGTCTCTATGATAGGGGCTGCCATAGCTGGACTACAAGCCTGAATACGCGCTGTAAATTCACTGCCAGCTTTTGCATGAAATCCAGCTTCTAGTAAAATATAGTCTGCCGCCAGAAAAGTAACTGTTGTATTGGATTCAATTTCCACATCAGAAGTGATAGAAGCGTGTTCATTGAACAGATACATATCGTCCGCGAGATTTTGAGTAATTAAAGTATCCACACAAGTAGGCTGTTGTCCTGCCACGAAAATCATGGGTGTTGAAAAAGCACTCGATTCGTTCGTACAATTAGACTGAACGCGCCACTCATACATGACATCCATATCTAATGGGGCTGCCATCAAAAAGGTATCGGTAGTCGTTTGTTGTGACCATCGTCCGTCATTCATGCGCTCCACTTGAACGGTGTAGCTATTGGCTTCAGGTACGGGCGACCAATGTAGCATGACGGAAGAGCCATTGTTTTCCGAAATACTCAGCGTAGCTGGCGCATCACAGGCAATAGTTGGACAAGGATCGCAAGAACCACCGCAGTCTATACCAGTCTCATCTCCATTCAGGATGCCATCTTCACAAGTTGGGGTAACAGTACAAGGTGGGCAGTCTGCGCCACCACAATCGACACCAGTCTCGTCCCCGTTTTGGATGCCGTCGTCGCAAGTTGCACAGTTATCACAACTTTGGCTACGAATCGTCAGACGCACTGGAATTTTGCAGGGCGGATTACTCAACGCATTTGCTTCAGCCAGATAGAAGGTATATACACCAGGACCATCGACATAGGCACTTGGATCGAAGGTACTCGAACCAGTGACTACGGCTTCTGACCACAAGTCATTTTCATTTAAAAACCAATCGAAACAATCCACGGCATAGCTACTTCCATCAAAAGATGTGTGCATTTTTCCAGCTGTAAACGTAGGAATGGCATCTTCTGGATTAATCGTTTTTTGATAGTCCGAAGGAGCATTAAAATAAACCGATGGATCGCTAAAACAGAGGTTGCTGCGACAGCTTTTCGCGACAGTATTGAGTTTAAAGTATTGACAGGGCGTAAAACTGTTGCGACACTGATGGTTGTTGTAGGTGGTGATATTGCTTTGCATGACCGTTGAGGTGTATTGATCGATCACCGTTCCAGCTGCTGGATCAATTTGCAAATCATGTCCATTCACACAGCGATAGGCTTCGTAATCGAACTCGCAGCCATCTGGTGATCTGTAGCAGTGAATACTTCCACCTCCTCTACACTCTCTAGCACAACGATACTCAAAATGCGGATCAGGCCAAGTGTCACAAATCCCATCGCTCGTCGTCAAGCAGTCGCTATTGTTCAAGCTGGTGTGCGACTGTCCAGTGACGTGATTTGAGCTAGTCTGAATGTTCCAAAAGGTATGGTAGACGCCAAAGTAATGACTCATTTCATGATGTGCCAACGACGGATTCACCGCACCGACATACCGAAAAATGGCATAGTCGCGAGTGCTAGGGGGCTTATCCAAACGCGCCAAAAAGAAACTACAACAATCGTGTCGACCATTGAAACCTCCAACCCAATAAACGTCAATCACATCCTGTGTGTCGTAGCCAGGTAGTTGCGTTTCGTCCTTTACGCCATCATTAAATGGGTCGTTTTGTTCTTGCGGATCGAATCCATTCCAATAAAAGTCGTACATATCGCAGTTCGTCTGTCTGCGCCGTTCCACTTCTACAAATTCTACATTGGCGTTGGCAAAATACTCATTCATGCTCGCATACGTCGCATCAATATCGGCATCAGGTAAGCGTTCAAAGCCATTGCCATCCACGTAGTTCGTGCCATTCCAGCTAGGGCATTCAAAGATGATATTGCGGACGGGAATGCGAAGCTTGCCGCCATTGCAGGGACGCGTATTGAAAGGAACAGTACAGCTTGGATCGACATTGTTGGTTTCTGGACTGCTATTGGGATTCCAACCGGGTGTACCATAGCCAGCAAAGGTTTCTGGACAACTGTCATCTTTAGCCAGCAGATTAATGGCTGGCTTTAGATAATCGTCTGCACATTTGAAGCCTTCATAGGTGCCGTTGTTAATGCGTTCTTGCAATGCTCTTTGGTAGCGTGCTCGGGTGGATTGCTCTTGAGCGCATAGCAAAACAGGAAACAATAAACTGATGCTGAAAAGCAGTAAGTAAAAATGCCGCATGGATTGGTGTTTTATATATTACCTATTGATGATATAGTGTGAAGACTGATTGAGGGTGTAAAGATAATCGAAAATATATTAGGCAATATCACCATTTGAAGGGATTTCAAGTACCCCTTTATTTTTCCACATTATGCGCTTCTAAAACAGCTAAGTCAATGAATGTCAAGGCTTTCTGATGTGTGCTTTTTAACTCCACTAGCGGCGCGACACCAGCTTCGTACGCTTCTCGCCACCGCAAGGCACACAAACACCACTTATTTCCTGCCTTCAATCCTGGAAAATTATAAGCTGGATTCGGCGTTTGTAGGTCGTTGCCACGTGATTTGGTGTAGTTCAAGAACTCCTCGGTCATGATGGCACAAATGACGTGTGTGCCGTAGTCTTGCGCACCAGTATTGCAATAACCATCGCGATAAAATCCTGTCAATGGGTCAGAACAGCAGTGTTGAAGTGGGTCGCCGTAGACATTGAGTGCTTTTGCTTGCATAGGAATTGTTTTGTGGAGTATAACTTCGTTTGACAGCGTTCGTTCACTACTAAAAATGATTACCTACCATTTCTCAGATAGTTTGTATTTTACCCATTTTGAAAAACTGATTACAATACTATACAATCAGCTTTTGAACGAATCAAATTATTTGAACAACAAACTAAATAACGAAATGAAACGACAAACGTATGTTCTATTCTTCCTCTCTTTTTGCATCGTGCAAGTGAGCTGTGCGCAACAAAAAGAGATGAAATTACCGCCAGAAGCGACTGAAATATGGGAACCAGAACCACCCAAAGTGAAAGCCACTAGTATGGGGGAAGCCCCTTCGGATGCCATCGTCTTATTCGATGGAAAAAATACCGACGAGTGGGAACACCTAAACGGTGACGCTGCAAAATGGACGCTGGAAGACAACAACGCCATGGTAGTGAAACCTGGTTCTGGCAACGTACAAACCAAACGCGAATTTGGTGATATGCAACTCCACATTGAGTTCCGCACACCTGCCAAAGTCGAAAGCGAAGGGCAGGGCAGAGGCAATAGCGGTGTTTTCCTCCAAAAACGCTACGAAGTACAAGTCTTGGACAACTACAACAACCGCACCTACTCGAACGGACAAGCCGGCTCGCTCTACAAGCAAACCATGCCTTTAGTGAACGCCTGCAAAGCACCAGGTGAGTGGCAAACCTACGACATCATCTATCAAGCACCGCGCTTCAACGAAGACGGCATCAAAGTCGCTTCTGCGTACGTCACGGTCTTGCACAATGGCGTATTGGTTCAAAATCATACGGAAATCAAAGGAACAACCGAGTACATCGGACTACCCAAAAATGTAGCGCATGGCAAAGCGCCCATCATGCTACAAGATCATAGTAATGAGACAGCGTTTCGCAATATTTGGGTGCGGGAGTTGTGAAATTTAGCTTGACTGAAAGCAACCGATGCTACATTTTGCATGGAGGAAGCGCGTAATGAGCTATGGTGTTGCCCTTTGCTGTAAAAAGCATCGGTTGCTTTATTCTACCCTTGCCAAAACCCCACCACCGCCAAAAACAAACCAACCAAAAACAAGATAGTCGCAGCGAGTAAGGCTGCATACTTCCACCGCCCCATCCGCCGAACCGCTGCGGCTATACTCTCTGGCTGATCCTCCAGATACTGGTACGGCACTGGCAATACCACCACAAACGACACCACCGCTGCCAACAACCACAAGACCGCCGCCGCTTTGAAGGTCTCGGTCGTCCAGTCCGCCAAGCCTTTATCAATCAATAACGTCAAGGCGATAGTGATGACCGCTGCCAAGTACTTCGCGGCTTCTTCGATGCGTAGCAGTTGTCCTTTTTTCAACTCCTCGAGTTGTTGGAGGGGGTCGAGTCTTTCTTGACTGGGCGGTTGCCCTTTTTGGATGGGCGTGGGTTCGTTGGACATATTATTCGTTGTTTTGTGCTGACTGGAGGAGTGCTTGGAAGCGGGCTTCGCCGATTTTTTCGATAATGTCATTTAGGTAGCCTGCTGAAACGTTTTT
>CAYLPW010000187.1:0-9878 GCA_964385665.1 uncultured Saprospiraceae bacterium | reverse complement strand
GAGGTATTTTCTCTATTGTTTCGGATGAATTAAAAAGTTTACAAATAGCCGTCCAGTTGCACGCGCCCGTCATTACAGAGATGTTGCAAGGCGTACAAGGCACGAGTCTGCACTATTTCACCACCGCTCTTTTTGATATTCCAATGACGACCTTAGTCTTTGAATCTGGGCAGCACCTTGACTTGGATTCCGTCAATCGTGCTACGTCGGCAATCATTAGTTGCTTGCGCTCCATTCAGTGTGTGGATGAGTTTGTCGTAGAATCTAAACACGATCATCTACTCATCGAATACGCGCGTTCGCTCCCCAAAGTAACCGAATTGGTCTATATGCACAGAATCAATGAAGGAGATGAATTCATCATGAAACCTGGCTTTCAAAACTTTGATCGCATCCAAAAAGGACAACCTTTGGCAGTAGATCGTACGGGACTCATTCTGTCACCCCTAGATGGTCTCATTTTAATGCCACTTTATCAAAAACAGGGCGAAAATGGCTTTTTTATTGTACAAGAGGTGTACCAAGGAGCTTATTGAGGTACGTTAAAAATTGGGTAAAATATCTTCCAAGCTATGATTTACAATAGTTGATTTTGCCCTTTCTAATTTAAAAATTTAAACACATGAATAGACGAAGTTTCCTCCAACAAGGTGGATTAGCGTTGGCAAGTACAAGTTTAATTTCTCCTTCCTTTCGGACTTCTTTTAGCAAAAACGATGTCATTGGTCTCGGCATCATTGGAGCAGGTAGTCGAGGGCAAGGCATCATGAAAACCCTCAACAAACATTTTCCTCAATTTGAATTGGTCGCCGCTTGTGACATCATTCCATATCGAAGAGAGGAAGCGAAAGCCATTGGTGGCAAAAAGTGCAAAACCTATGCCGATCATCGAGCACTGCTAGACGACAAAAAAGTAGAAGCAGTCTTGATTGCCGCTCCTCTATTCACGCACCACGAAATCGCCATGGACGCCTTGGCAGCCGACAAACACGTTTATTGCGAAAAGACGATGACGATTCATATTCAAGAGACATTTGAGTTGATTGATCGTGTCCAACAAAGCAATAAAGTATTTCAAGTCGGGCATCAATACCGCAGCACACCGCTTTATTTTCAAGTGTCAAATTTGATTAAAAGTGGACAAATCGGGGATGTAACGAGCATCTATGTGCAGTGGAATCGAAATGGCGATTGGCGCAGACCAGTCAAAGACCCACGCTTTTCGAAGATGGAAAACTGGCGGATGTATCGAGAATGGTCAAGTGGACTCACCGCAGAATTACATTCGCACCAGATCGACTACGTGAATTCTATTTTTGATAGCTATCCCACTCGCGTCACTGGATTTGGTGGCATCGACTACTGGAAAGATGGTCGAGAAACCTTCGATAATGTCAATACGCTTTTTGAATATCCAAATGGTTTTAAACTGAACTGTGTTTCCCTGACTGCCAATGCACACGAAGGCTATTACATGAAGTTCAGAGGCAGCAAAGGCACGATTGCGATGGATATGGAACGCGCTTGGATTTATAATGAAGTGACGCCCAAAGAGAAAGACAGATGGAAAGAAGTGGACGGTGTGAGTGGCGCGACCGAAGTGAAGTGGAATCGAGGAGAAGCCGTAGAAATCAAGCCAGACGTACAGCAGGAAGGCTGGTTCAATACACGCTACGCACTGGACGCCTTCTACGACTGCATCATGAACGACAAAATGCCGTATTCCAATGTCTACAACGGCGGTGGCACAGCTATTTGCGTCCGTATGGCAGTCGATGCGATGCGAAAAGGAACGATAGAACCTTGGCAAGCGGAATACGATAAAGTTCGGCTGTCGGTTTAGAGCATGTATGAAGCGTATTTGAGATGATAATCAGTGGTTTGTGGTTCTGAGGAAGAGAAAATGAGCGCGTTTAGCGAGCTAAATGAGTTCATTTTCTTGAAGTCAGGTTCGCAAAACCGTTGGTTGTCAGACGAATCAAGCTCCATATATGCTCTTAGTCAGGTCGAGAATGACTTTCTAGCGTCTTTACAATGGATAAGTCTCTTTCTTATTCCTTTATTTTAACAAAAAACAAGAACGTGAAACAACTATTTCTACTGAGTCTAGGTCTATGTTTGCTTTGGCAATGCAACACCGTTCCGCCCAATGAAACAGTCGCCGTCGAAAGTGATGGCTGGACCAATTTGTTTAATGGTATAGACTTTACTGGCTGGAGAAAAATGAACGGCGAAGCGGAATATACCATCGAAGACGGCGTCATTATTGGGACAACAAAAACCAATACACCGAATACATTTATGGCGACGGAAAAGCTTTACGATGATTTTATACTGGAACTAGAATACCGCGTCGATGATGCTATTAATTCTGGTATTCAAATTCGCAGCAACAGCTTATCAGACTACAAAGAAGGTCGCGTACATGGCTATCAAGTAGAAATTGATCCTTCGGAGCGAGCTTGGTCGGCAGGTATTTATGACGAAGCACGTCGGGGTTGGCTGTATCCATTGTCCTTAAATGAAAAAGCGCGTACGGCTTTCAAGAACAACGACTGGAATAAAGTCTATATCGAATGCATCGGGAATACGATTAAAACATGGCTGAATGAGGTGCCAGTCACTTATCTAATTGATGATATGACTGCTGAAGGCTTTATTGCGTTGCAGGTACATTCGATCGGTGAAGAAAGTATGGCAGACAAAACGATTGAATGGAAGAACATTCGCATCAAAACGGAAAACTTAGAACCGCGCGAGGGTGACTTTGCCCATATCGTTAATTTAGTTCCGAACTACCTATCGGAGCAGGAAGCAGAAAATGGATGGAAACTAGCTTGGGACGGCAAGACGACCAATGGCTGGCGGGGTGCGCACATGGACGCATTTCCAGAAAAAGGTTGGTCGATAGAAGATGGTCAGCTGATTGTTGAAAAATCTGGTGGCGGCGAGAGCGAAAATGGAGGTGACATCGTGACGGAGGAGGAGTACAAAGCCTTCGAATTTCAAACAGAATTCATGCTGTCCGAAGCTGCCAATAGCGGCATCAAATACTTTGTAACGGAGGGGTACGATTTAGGGAGAGGTTCGGCAATCGGGTTGGAGTTTCAAATCTTACACGACGAAAAACATCCTGATGCGAAAAATGGACGCGACGGCAATCGCACCTTAGGTTCGCTATACGATCTGATCACCGCCGAAAAAGAAGGTCGGTTCGTCAAAAAGCCTGGTGAATGGAATCATGCTCGCGTCGTTGTCATGCCTGACAATACGGTACAACATTGGTTGAATCATCGTAAAGTCGTTGAATACCAGAAAGGATCAGAAGACTTTATGAATCTGGTCGAAATCAGCAAATACAAGGATTTCAAAGACTTCGGACGTTGGGAACAAGGGCATATCTTGTTGCAAGATCACGGAGACCGAGTCGCTTTTCGTTCCATTAAAGTGCGCGAGCTGTAACTTCTAATTTCGTGTGGTAGACCTGATAGGTTTCCGAAACCTGTCAGGTCTAAATTCTCAACTATGCAACTCTCTTCCTTCCTCGAAATCGCTGAACCCTTCAAAGTCATTTTCCTAGACTCTTATGGCGTCGTCAAAAATCATCGAGGGCTGATTGTTAGTGCGGATCAAGTCATTGAAAAGCTGCGGGAACAGGGCAAAATTGTTCGTTTACTGACCAATGATGCCTCCCGCTCTCCACAACGGCAAGCTGAGAAATTTCGCAAACTAGGATTTGAAGATATTTCCGGAGATGAAATCATCACTTCGGGCATGATGGCGCGACAATTTTTAGAAGATAAAAACATCCGAGGAAAGGTGGCTTATCTAGGTACACCTGCTTCTGCTCAATACATTTTACACGCCAATCGAGAAGCGATTGCTGTCGGACAAATCGACCTGGATGATGCCGATGACATTGGTGCGTTTGTTTTTTTGGATGATGAAGGATTCGATTGGAATTTTGACATCAATACCACGATCAATTTACTTCGCCGTCGAAGTATTCCAGTCATCGTCGCCAATTCAGACAAACTTTATCCCGTCGCCAAAAACGATGTCGCCGTTGCCACAGGTGGGATCGCGCAACTCGTCGAAAGCATCCTGAATCGCCAATTTATTCATTTCGGAAAGCCCGATGCGCAAATGTTCACCTACGCGTTTGAGCAAATCAAACAACTCGGCGACTTCAACAAGACAGATATTTTGATGGTTGGCGATACCTTGCATACCGATATTCTAGGCGGCAATAAATTCGGTATCTCCACTGCTCTCGTCCTCACTGGCAACACCCGCGCTCAACAAGTAGATATTCTCATTGATAGTACAGGAATAATACCTGATTATATTTGCAGTTCTATTGTTTCTTAATTTAGATGTGAGATCGCTCCGCTTTGAGATGTGTGATCGCTTCGCTTTGAGACTTTGAACAACTATCTATATCTGCAAAGTCAATATCATTTCATGCCTATTCCTCGTTTCCGACAAATTATTCAAGACCATATCAGCGTACAAGAACGCATTTTACAAGATGAAAAGCTACTGAAGACGCTTAATCAGGTCATTCAATGTTGCATAGCGACCTTTCAGCAAGACGGCAAGATTCTGTTTTGTGGAAATGGTGGCAGTGCTGCCGATGCCCAACATATCGCGGCAGAACTATCTGGACGCTTCTACATGGATCGCCCTCCTCTATTCGCCGAAGCTTTGCACGTTAACTCTTCTTTCTTCACAGCAGTCTGTAATGATTACTCTTTTGAGGATGTGTATGCACGTGCCGTTCAAACGATGGGCAAAGCAAATGACATTTTATTTTGTATTTCTACCTCTGGCAATTCTGAAAACGTATTGCGTGCTGCGCGGAAAGCAAAAACACTTGATCTGACGGTTATTGGTATGTCTGGCGAAAGCGGTGGAAAGTTGGCAAATCTCTGCGATTTTTTACTCAACGTACCATCTACGGATACACCCCGTATTCAGGAAGGTCATATTTTATTGGGGCATATCATTTGTGAATTAGTGGAAGCTAGTTTGTTTGGAAAAGGTTAGCTGGTTGCTAGAAAAGACAAAAGCAACGTACTACATGACGTTGCTTTTATTCTCTATCAAAAAAAATGACAGCTTTATCATATGGATCAGATAGATAGATTTCACCGACTTCCAGCCATCCGCTGAAACAGTCTAACGTCTAAAATCTAACATCTAACGTCTTTACTTAGCCCCCGCCAAATTCACCACAAAGCCATTGATTCTGTGCTTACTTTTCAACGCTTTTCTGTAAGTATCCGCCGATTTTTCAGTATCAAATTGTCCCAATATCACTTTATAAGCTGGACCTTGAGCACTTGGTTCTATACTTACCAAAATATCGTCAAACCATTTCTTCTGTAAGCTTGCAATCTGCTGCATCACATTGTCGTAGTTGCTGTAGCTACCTACTTGCACACCGAATCCTTTTTTCTCTGGTTGCATGACTTGTATCTTGTACAAACCATACTGAGTATACTGTCCACGCAATATTTTCGCATCAGTGATGGCACTGTTTGCGGCTGCTCCCTTCGCTGTTGTTTGGGCACCACGTGTTCCGATAGCTACAGGCGTTTCTTTGGTTTTTTCTTCTAGTTTGCGCGGCTGCGTTGTATTAGAATAACTACTAGGCGTCTTTGTTGTGGTGCGAGAACTGGTCGTTCTAGGTGTAGGTGTAGTGGTGGTATTGGAAGCAACACGAGCTGGTGTTGACGTTCCAACTATTTCTAATTTAACTTCTGCGACTCCGGCTGAAATCATATCCAATCGTTGAGCCGCCGCTTTTGAAAGGTCGGTGATGCGTCCTTTAATGAAAGGTCCTCTGTCGTTGATGCGAACGATCACTGATTTTTGATTGTCTAGACGAGTGACCTTGACACGCGTTCCAAATTCTAAGGTATTGTGCGAAGCAGTTAGTTCCTGATTGTTGTACAATTCGCCGCTGGCCGTTTTAAGTCCCTGAAAACTATCAGCATAGTAAGAAGCCCGTCCGAATTCTTGAGCGCAAAGGGAAGTTGTGATGCATAGTGCAAGCAGAAAGGAAAAGAGTTTCATGAAATAAGTGTTTAGTGATAAAGTGTTTAAACAGTGTTCTACAAGGAATATACCATTCCAAAACTAGGTTTTCTTTCTATAAAGAACCAGTTTTAGAGTCACAAATTGTATGTAAGTCTATCAATAGTACAAAAAAGCGAATATAAAGGTCAATTGGCTAGCTCAAAATCCCTGTAAAAATTAGTTCAAATCCTGCAACATTACGAACGCAAAAACGGTATAAAAACGCATTTTGTACGGTAGCTTCTAGTACGTATTATAAATCGTAACATATTAAAAATTAACATGTTAGATCGTTTTATAATATAAAAACCACTTTCTAATTAATAACTACCGTTTCCTTATTTGAGATAGAATTGTCGTCGTTAAAAACGGAGCTTTGACTACCTTCTACGTAGAAGAACGAAGCCCTATTATTAGTTAAGCTATTCAGGTACGAATACTTATACAATTTCCCAGTGATATGAATTTTGAAAACTTCGACCATTCAACAAGTATACTATCCAACTTAGTCGCTCAATACGAATCTGATATTCAGAGAGGCGAATCTGCTTTTTTGGAAGAATACGCTTTCCTACAATTAGTAGATTACTATGACGATAAAGGTCAATTCCGCAGAGCACTTCGAACCATCGCTCATGCGATTGATTGTCATCCGTTTTGTGTTGCACTTTACACCAGAAAAGCACTCTTACTGATAGATGAAGGAAAAGTCAAAACAGCATTGGCTACACTGAATAAGGCGGCTGTTTTAGCTCCAGAAGCAGAGGAAGTACTACTGCTACAGGTAAAAGTATACACCTTATTAGGTCGACACGAAAAAGCATTAGTGCTACTAGATAGCTGCTCCTCCAACATCAATGTACTGCTGCAACGTGCTTATGTTTATGAGCAAGCGGAGGATTACGATGCTCTATTCGATACGCTTTGCGCAGCCTTATATCTAGACTGTACACACCCTGTTGCGCTAGAAAAAATGTGGTTGTGTACAGAACTCACCAAAAAACATGAAGAAAGTCTCCAACTATACGATCAACTGTTGGAACGTGATGCCTATTCTTCACGCACTTGGTACAATGTAGGTCAAATTCAAGCCTATCTGGGTCAATACGAGTTGGCGATTGAATCTTTTGAATATGCATATCTCATAGATGAAGAATTCGAGTTCGCCTATCGTGACCGAGCAGAAATGTGCTATGAATTGAAGTATTACGAACAAGCGTTAGCTACTTATGAAGAAATATTTGGTCTGTTCGAGCCAGATGCTGATCTGTATTTGCGCGCTGGACAGTGCTACTACCATTTAGGTAATACTCGAGCGGCACGTAACTATTTATTGCAGGCTGCACTTTTGGACTTGATCCAAGCAGAAGACATTTATCACTATTTAGGACTCTGCTACGCCGCAGAAGAGAACTGGGAGGAAGCCATCCGATTTTATCACAAAGCCATTGACGCTGAACCACATCGAGAAGAGTATTATCTATCGTTAGCACAGGCATACGACACGTTGCAAGAGTGGACGCTGGCAGAAGAGAACTTTCGTTTAGCTGCTGACACCGCACCCGAAAATGCCAGCTATTGGTTTTTATTCGCTCAATTTTTAGTGCAGCAAGGACGTACCACTACTGCTTTGGAGCTGCTGGAAGAAGCCAGCTTTTATACACTTCCTTCGGACTGGATGATGTGTCGTGTCGCTGTCTTACTATTGGTCAATCAGCAAGAGGTCGCTTTTGATCTCTTTCACCAAGCTCTGGAAGATGCAGCAGAAAGTCACCGCTTTTTATTTCAGTTACAACCTGAACTGCAATCGCACGAGGTCTTGTCCGCGATAGTTGCCTATCATAATGGGTGATAGTAATCGTGCTCAGCCATCAAAAGCTATAAAGGTTCTATCTACGAAGTCATGTTCTCACCGAAGAGTATGACTTTTTTTTTGGACAAAATCGAACCGATCATAGAGAATTTCACTACAATTATCGAAAAGAATGTTATTCTATGTACCCAATCCCTATTTTGCGTGTTCAATAAAGAGCAATTCAAAAGTTGCAGATTTTTAACTAACAATTTAGCGCAAACCCATGCAAAAGGACTTAAAGACGTTATTCGGTGAGATACATGGTTTAGATGAGAAGAGTTTAAACTTCTTAGTGAAAGCATTAGAGAAAAACAACATACCTGGTTTCGATTATATCGAATTCAAGCAGTCCCTGGGCAATTTGATGGCGATGGATATGTCCGAAGAAACCGCGTTCAAGTCGGTGTATGCGACAGCAGTGGCAGTTGGACTAACGAAGGAAAAACTCCTAAAGTCTGCGGTACACTACAAGCAAATATTGAACAAAGAAAAAGATCAATTTGACGCTGCCCTGCAAAAGCAAATGGTGCAGCGGGTAGAAGGAAAGCTGAAAGAGGTAGAAAAATTGAAATCTCAAATCGTAGAGTACCATAAAAAGATTGCTGAACTGGAAGCGAGAATCGATAAAGCTCAAAACACCATCGACAATGCAGATGGACAGATTACTGATGCTAAATCTAAAATACAAGCGCGCGAAGAAGCGTTTCAATTCACCTATCAAAGTGTCTTCAACCAAATTGATCAGGATATTGAAAACATTCAACAATATTTGTAAATTGCGTAGCGTAGATAACGCTCGTCAGTGATGACTGGCAACTTATCTAATCATTTTACAAGATAATCTACAATCACCTTTTTCACTAAAAGGTCGATTTCAAAAATACATATTCATTTATGTCAGATATAGTTCAATTTTCAGACCCTTCCGGCAAAAAGAAATCTTTTTGGTCTAGACCCGAAGGCGTCACCGGCATGGTTTTTATGGGTGGTGTAGCCGTGGGTGTTGGCTATTTACTAGTCACTTTCGGCGCAGCTATCCTACAAGCGTTGACCACCACCATAGGTATTGCAATTGCGTTAGGAGTACTAGCACTTTTAGTCTATATGGTACTCGATCCTAGAATGCGGACGCTCGTTTGGTACATGTACAAGAGCGTGATGCGCGGTATTACAGGTATTTTTGTGACGCTTGACCCGATTGGTATTTTGAAGAATTATATTTCCGATTTGGAAGATAATTTGCGCAAAATGAGCAAGCAGATCGGTGCGTTGCGTGGACAAATGCGTAAGCTGAAAAATATTGTTGCCCAAAATGAAAAGGACATTGACTTGAACCTAAAAATGGCAAATCGAGCGCGCGATCAGCAAAAGCAACAGCAAATGATTTTGTCGTCACGGAAAGCTGCGCGTCTAAAAGAAAGCAACGAAAAGTACACCGCACTCCACAACCGCATGGAAGTCATGCATCGTATTCTCTCCAAAATGTATTCCAATTCAGAAATTCTATTGGAAGATACGCGCGATCAAGTAGCCGTGAAGGAACAAGAGCGCAAAGCAATACGTACCTCACATTCAGCCATGAAGTCGGCGATGAGTGTCATTTCAGGTGATCCAGATAAGCGTGAGATGTTTGATCGTGCGATGGAAGCCGTTGCGGATGATGTAGCGAATAAAGTAGGCGAAATGGAGCGATTCATGGAGATGTCGGCTAGTTTTATGGACTCTGTTGACTTGCAAAACGGTGTTTTCGAAGAAGAAGGTTTGCGGATGTTGGAGAAATGGGAAGAAGAAAGCACGCTATTGTTGATGGGTGAAAACACATCGAGCAATTTGCTAGATGCTGGCTTGGATGACAATACCTTTGATCTCAATCAGCCTAGATCGCAGCCACAAAAACAAACGCGTACGAACAAAGGCGATAACAACTACGATACATTCT
>CAYLPW010000186.1:0-9952 GCA_964385665.1 uncultured Saprospiraceae bacterium | reverse complement strand
TTCAAAATAGCATGACCCACCGCGCAATCCAAACACTTCGCTTGATTACAATACGCGTTTTTCAACTGAATCAACGCCTGTGTTTCATACGCTGATTTTGGAGACATCCCCAGTGCTTTCCAGCCAGTAATAATGCGGTTACTTTCTGGCGGTAATTGTTCTAACAGTTGCAAGGCTTTTTCACGCTGCTCTTCCACATCGCGTTGCGTACCATAATGAAATAGAAAAGGAACGATCGTATTGATGAGTAGCAGATGAGTAGTTGACTTGCCTAAACGTTTGGGACGTTCATCAGAAACTTTATCAAATACATAATGCGTGCGCCAATAGTCCGATACTTCAACTTGAAAAAACTGCTCAATCGCTTTAATATCTTGAGCTTCTAAAATTTTAGAAAAAAGGTGAACCGATTGATGAATAAGCGCGGCAAACTGGGCGATACGAATGGTGGGAAAATTGGCAGGACGCATCCGCATGAACTTCCAAGCAGTACCAGAAATGGGTTGCAATCGGTGCTTGTGTCGAAGGTACTCGTATTCCTTTTTTAGAGCGTTTGGATAGTCATCTTCAAACTCTTGATTCAGCATGTCCGCCTGTCCGAACAGTAATGCTTCTATTTGCAGTGGAATGTCTTTGTATTTGCCTAATATATTGAGTGGCAAGGACTTCGCTAGCCACTCAAACGGTTCTGCGTTGACTTTGACCCCAAAGTTTCGCGCCAAAAACCAGTAGAACGTTTCTTCCCAATTGTTTTGATTTCGCGCCAGTTCCAGCTCGATTAGCTTTGTTTTTTGCTCCAATCGCTCGACTAACAAACGATCCAACCACATCTGTTTCACAAAATCACTCACCTCGAAAAACTGATGTTGACAAGGAATCCAATGCTCGTTGTGTTGGAGACGTTGATAGGTGTTGGCGAGTTTTAATGGAATCCGCTTGCGCAACTCCACACAAGGAATCCGCTCGGCTACCGCGCTATGAACGGGCAAATCCTCTTCCAAAACGACATGTAAAATGACATTGTCATACGCGCGATCTTCGTTGTGTCGATGCTTCATCCAATCCGAAGCCAAAACGTGCATTTCCACATTGCCAGCCCAAACGGTATCACCGATTTTGACTTTAGCGTTCAAAAAATCAGGACCAGCATGATGGTTGTGTTGCCCAAAATCGAGCACTTCTACGGACTGTCCAGCCGTAGTCCGTAGCTGACTCAGCTCGAATCGTTTGCTGCGCCACACATAGTGTAGCAAATCTTCTCGAACTTGCATGATCGGTTAAAGTTAGTTTTTGTAGTAAAATGCGTTGATCTATTAAGAGCTTGTTGGGAGTTTTGTCTTTGTGGCGAACCCGCCTGCCTAATACGTCCGCGTCGGGCAGGAATGAGCTAATTTTTTCTCAATTAAGGCGGAATAATGTGAGTTTATCTGGATAAGTGAGCATTCTTCCAACGAAAAGAGAGGGAAAATTAGCCATTTGTAGACCGATTATCAAACTCCCAACAAGCTCTAAACTACATAGCTATATCATTCGGTTCAATTTAGGTCAAAGGAAAGTTGGACGACGTGAGGTTCTACACCTAATCCACAATTTTTACGCCATCATCAATGCCCAATTGATAACAAGTCGCTGCCCGTCCAGCTTGCGCTTCATACGCTTTCAAAATAGACTCTTTCACTGCTTGCTGCTCACTTTGATGCACCAGCGCAATCGTACAACCACCAAAACCACCGCCAGTCATTCGACTACCTAACACCCCTTTTTGAGCTTGAGCTAACTCCACTAACAAATCAATTTCAGGAACGGTAATTTCATACTCGTCGCGCATACCTACATGAGAAGCATTCAACAGTTGACCAACAGCAATTAGATCACCGTTTGCAAGTGCATTCTTCGCTTGTCGTACTCGTTGATTTTCATGCAGCACATACTGCGCTCTTTTGAAATCGGTAGCGTCCAATTGATCTTGGTAGCTGCTCAATATTTCTTGACTAACATCGCGCAAGCTTTGTACCTCGACATGCTCTTTTTTAATCTGCGCCACTACTCGCTCACAGGCGGCTCGGCGTTCATTGTAGCCAGAGTCTGCGGCGAGTTCGTGCTTGATATTAGAGTTAAAAATCAATAACTGATACGCACCTAAATCAAGAGGAACGTGCTCGACTTCCAGCGACTGACAATCCAAAAACACAGCTTGCTCTTTTCGCCCAAATAGCACCGCATATTGATCCATCAATCCGCAATTCAAGCCCACTCGATGTTCTGTTTTCTGTCCAATCGACGCAATCTCCGCTTTCGACAAGTCAAGACCATTTAAGTGCGCCAATCCTTTGATGAATCCACAACACAAAGCTGCCGAAGAAGACAGTCCTGCACCTAACGGAATGTTCCCCTGCACTGCACCACTTACGCCCGAAAACTGATAGCCACGCGCTTGCAACTCCTGTGTAGCCGCTTTAAAATATCGTCCCCAATTGGGAAGACTTTCTAGTTCATCATCCGATAAGGAAAAGGAAATAGTGGTATCAAAAGTAGGCGAGAAAATGGTCACTTGGTCGGCATTTGTAGACCTACCTAAAGCTAGATAAATATGTCGATCAATAGCCGCTGGCAGCACAAATCCTTCATTGTAATCCGTATGTTCGCCGATTAAGTTGAAGCGACCTGGTGCTTTGACGAAAATAGCGTTGTTTTGAAAAGATTGTGCGTAGCGTTGGGCGATAATTTGTAGTAGATTCACGATGCAAGTGTATCTTTAATATTGATAAATAGTTGACTATCGTTCTTTAATACACGTGATGCGCACAATCTTTCCTGCCATACAAATGGACGCCATTTCTGGCATTTCTTCGTAGTCAAAAGCGATCTGCTGTCCATCTTTTAGGGCAAAATCATCAACAACTTCCGCTGGCTCTAGCTTTTTGCCATTTTCCAGTTCAATTAATAGCCCGCAGCCATCCAAGCCTGCATAATCTTTTACTGTTCCTTTTGTGTTACAACTCATAGTATCAGTGGTATTTTGTTTTGTACCATTACAGGCAATAAATAAAGTGAGTGTCAATAGAGTAATGAAGTATTTCATGTATCAAGTTTCAAGCATGTAAAATGGTGACTTCTATCAAAACAATGTTAGTCAAATTTTTTTACTTTTGTGCGGTTTTTTTCGATCTGATACTTTTGAAGACAAAGACGAAGAAATCGCGGAACTGTTGTAGCATAGCCAATATAATATGTAGTTGAATGCCTTCTTGACTTTTCCGACCTTAAACTATTTCAATCAAAAAAAGAGATCAACAATGAGCGGAGAAAAGATTCGCATCGAAAACGGTGAACTGAAAGTACCTAATCACCCAATCATTCCTTTTATTGAAGGAGACGGCATCGGACCAGACATTTGGGCAGCAGCAGAGCGTGTATTTGATGCAGCAGTAGAAAAAGCATATGGTGGAGAGCGAAAAATCCACTGGAAAGAAGTATTGACTGGACAGAAAGCATTCGATCAGACAGGAGAATGGTTGCCACAAGAGACCCTAGACGCGATCGGTGAATATCTAGTAGCGATCAAAGGCCCATTGACAACGCCAGTCGGTGGTGGCATTCGTTCATTAAATGTGGCACTGCGCCAAAAATTAGACTTATTTGCTTGCGTGCGTCCAGTGCGTTGGTTCTCTGGTGTACCTTCACCAGTGAAAGATCCGAGCAAAGTAGACATGATTATTTTCCGAGAAAATACGGAGGATATTTATGCCGGTATCGAATACTTAGCAGGCACTGAGAATGTGAAAAAATTACGCGATTTCTTGATGAATGAATTGGGTGTGACCCAGATTCGTTTTCCAGAAACCGCTTCTTTAGGAATCAAGCCAGTTTCAGTAGAAGGAACAGAGCGTCTAGTGCGTTCAGCACTTAAATATGCGCTAGAAAACGACCGCAAGTCATTGACTTTGGTACACAAGGGCAACATCATGAAGTTCACAGAAGGAAAGTTCAAAGAGTGGGGCTACGAGCTGGCAGAGCGAGAGTTTGGCGACAAGGTATTTACTTGGGCGCAGTATGATCGGATTGCTTCAGAAGAAGGAAAAGACGCAGCGAATGCCGCACAGAAAAAAGCAATTGACGGTGGTGCATTACTGGTGAAAGATGTGATTGCGGATGCGTTCTTGCAACAAATCTTGACTCGTCCAGCAGAATATGATGTCATTGCGACCTTGAATTTGAATGGCGACTACGTATCCGATGCTTTAGCGGCACAAGTGGGTGGAATCGGTATCGCGCCAGGTGCGAATATCAACTACCAAACAGGTATTGCGCTATTTGAAGCGACGCATGGCACCGCACCAAAATACACAGGATTAGATAAAGTAAATCCAAGTTCGGTTATCTTGTCTGGTGAAATGATGTTCCGCTATATGGGCTGGACAGAAGCCGCTGATTTGATCGTTCATGGCATCGAAAAATCCATTGAAGGCAAGCGGGTCACGTATGATTTTGAGCGATTGATGGACAACGCAACCTTGTTGAAAACATCTGAGTTTGGGGAAGAAATTATCTCCAATATGTAAGGAATCTATGGATGATGGGTCATGAATCATGGATTATAGTTCATGAATCATAACTCATCATCTATCAATCATCATTAGAGATTTTTAGAAGATAGTTTAATTGAGATATATTGCGCTGACTTACAGCTACCTACAGAATGAGTCTAATATCTAAAGTCTAATGTCTCTATTTATGAACATCCTACTTCTCGAAACAGCTACCGAAATCTGCTCCGTTGCCATCACTCAAAATGGTCAAATTCTCGCCCAACAAAACGCAGCAGACCAATACCAACATAGCGAACGCATCACCTTACTCATCGAACAAGTCAGTCATGAAAGTGGAATAGCCTTGTCTGAATTGGATGCGGTAGCGATGAGTAGCGGACCAGGTTCGTATACTTCTTTGCGCGTGGGCAGTGCTACAGCAAAGGGCATTTGCTATGCCTTTGATTTGTCTCTAATCTCCGTTTCTACGCTAGAAAGTTTGGCACGAGCGAGTGTGATTGCACATGAAAACGTAGTTTATATTCCTATGATAGACGCGCGACGCATGGAAGTCTACGCAACTATTTTTGATCACAATTTTGACACTTTAGAAGAACAGCAAGCCATTGTTATTGATGAAAATAGCTTTGCCAACTACATCGAACAAGGAAAAACGATTGTCTTAAGTGGCAATGGCGCACCGAAATGTCAAGCCGTACTCAAGCATCCTAATTTTCACTTCTCTTCCATTCTTTGCGACGCTACCCACTTAGTCGATCTAGCAGCAAAAGCTTACCAACAACAGCAGTTTGAAGATGTCGCCTATTTCTCACCTATCTATGGTAAAGCTCCGAATATCACGGTATCGAAGAAAAAGTTGCTGTGATGGAATGATGAAGCTTTGGGAAGAAAAAATGATTTTCAAAATAAGCGAGTCATACCAAACCTTCTAACACAATTGCCAGTTTCTAGTGTAGAAAAATCATTTGACTATGAAACAAGTATTGACTGGTATTCTCCTCTTTTTTCTAGGAATTAATAGTATGGTGGCGCAAGACCGTACGCTATTGAACGAAAGCAAAATCGAATCCATAGGTGGCTTTGGCGGACCGATTATTCAAGTTTCCCAGATTGGCGACGGTGCAGTGGCGTCCTTCGGGGGCGGTGGAGGTGTCGTCCTCAACGACTTTTTTATCGGTGGCTTTGGTAGTGGATTGGGTATAGAGCGTTGGCAATCCGATTTTGAGGAATACGATGTAGATTTGGGATATGGTGGACTGTGGTTGGGCTACAGCTTTTTAGATGATCGAGCTGTGCATCCATACGTCAGTTTGCAAGCAGCAGTCGGTGCATTAGATATTGGTAGAGACGATTTTATAGACACCACTATTGATGAATTTACAGTGGGTGTGTTGCTACCAGAAATAGGGGCAGAAGTGAATTTGACTAGTTGGTTTAAGTTATCCGCGACGATCGGCTACCGTTGGGTCAGTGACTTCGACCGAACAGATATTATCGCGCCAGAAGATATTCGGAGTGCGTATTTAGGAATTAACTTGCGCTTTGGTTATTTTGGCGGATAGTTACAAAAGTATTTAGTAATTGACTGCCAACATTGAATATGGAACTCACACCTACTGTCCCTTCTGCTGAACGTGTACAGCATTTTCATGAGCAAGCCTTGTGGCGCATTCCTGAAGCGAATGAGGAAGCCATTGCTGAGCTAGTCGATCAAGTCAAACAGATCGTGGCGGAGGTGACGGCTATTGGTGAACAAGCACACACCAATCGAATAGAAGGGATCGCGCAGCAAGCAGACTACTTCATTCTGTATCAGTGGCTGGAGCAATCCAAATCGTTTCTAATTCTGTGGCGAGATGTCATTTTTGAGCGACACAAGGCGGTCGTGTTAGAGGCAGATGGTAAATACTCGACTGAGCAACTAGAAAAACTAGAGGATGCTTCGGAAGAAAGTTTACGGGTAGCACAAGATAGTTTTAGTCAGTACAGTAGGACTGGTTTAGAAAACGTGACCCAAAAGAACATGGAGAGATGGCAACATCAGCAAAGTCCTTGGTCTGTATATGAGGTTCAATTTAATGAAATCGTGAAGCAGTGCGAGAAGCTTTTAGCGCAACACGAATCGCTATTGAAGAGCATTGGTTACTTTCATACCATCGAAAATATTATTAATAACTTACTGACGGATTGTCGGGAGGAGGTAGAAAGCATTAAAGCCTTAGCCCCGAAAACAGAAGCCTATATACGAGAAAACATCAACGATCAGGGGGAGAATAAATTCAAAAAAGTCACTAACTACCTAGAAGAATTAGAGAAAAACTTCACTGTTAACTATCATTTGAAAGCATTCCTGGATCGTTGGGAAAATGAAAAGTTGAACTTGCCTGCCAAAGAGCAACTAGTTGTCAGTATAGCAGAAGGCTTGCTCATGTATCGGGATATTGACTTAAATCGTACGGTACGGCAGTGGATTGATTCCGAGATATTGCCCTTGCTGTACGAGAATTGGGAGCTATTGGAGCGCATTGAACATGAGTTCAAAGTGAGTATTGCTAATATGCGCAACCGAACGATCTTACTAGCGAAAGAAGAACAACCTGCCTTGAGTAATATGGACACGCTTTGCTATCCATTGGAAAATTTTTTAGAAAAGACGAAGCAAAACGAACGATTCTTCAATCGGTTGACCACGCAGGTTGCCCGAAAGCTGAAACAAGAGTTCCGCCTCTCTCAAATCTTCCAGCCAGATGAGCCTTTCTTGACTGTTCCTTTTCAAAATACCGTTAGTCAACTTCGACTCAATCAGTCCTCTTTACTTAGCCGCGCCTACCATTGGTGGAATGCGCAAACAAAACGACTGCGCCGTGTCCGACGCTCTGTTGAGCAAGGCGAAACATTGAGTCTGTCTGAGCGAGTTGTGCGTATCGTACAATATCGGAAAGAGGCATCGGACTACTTACACTACGCTTCTATTTTTCAAACGGAAGGCTATATCGGCGAATCCTTTTTTGTGGGACGCGAAGAAGAGTTGCAACGTATTGAAACCTTGGTGCAACAGTGGTATAAAGGCTATCGAGGTTCGTTGCTGTTGACGGGAACGCGCTTTTCGGGAAAGACCTTGATGGGAGAGTTCACGATGAATCGGCATTTCTCTTCCAATACGATCGTTTTGTCTCCCAATCGGACTATTGAACTACAAGGACGGAAACTGACCCTGGGGTATGACTTGGGTGAAGCGTTAAATTTCGTCCAAAAATATAGCCTCAATCAAATGCCGATGGTGTGGATAGATGATCTGGAGTTGTGGCGGTCGCCGCAGTTTTCTATTGGGTACAATGTGAGACAGTTGTTCAGTTATTTCGATACATTTGCCACGCGCATTTTCTTCCTGGTTTCTATGAGCAATTGGATGAAAGTACATCTGTCTAAGTACTACGAAATCAGTAAATTATTTCAGGCAGAGATCAACTTGGATCGGATGAGTGCGCAAGCGATACACGAAGCTATCTTAATTCGGCATGGAGCAACGCACAAAATGCTCATTAATAAGCGAGATGCAGAAACCAATGCCAATCAATTTCGTCGCCTAACGGCACGTGTTCACAAAGCAGCAGAAGGCAATATTGGTGAAGCGTTGATGCGATGGTCATACGCCATCCGACCTACAGAGGACGAAGAGAAAGTATACTTCACAGCACCACCTTCTAGCGGAATACCTGATTTTCTGAGTCCTGATACTGCTTTGCTGCTCTCCGCCCTTATGATGGAAAAACGCACTAACGAATACCGACTGCGCAAGCTATTCGGTGCACCATTCAACGAAAAATATAGCGGAATTTTACAGCGACTGCTCAATGTTGGCATTTTAGAACGTGACGTGACGGGCTGGTTAGAAGTTAATGAACTGATTGTCAACGACATCGGGCGTTTGTTGGAGCGGAACGATTACATTGCTTTTCACTGTGAATAGAGGGAAGATATGAGCGTTTGGAGAGTGTGAGCGTCCAAAAACCAATTCAACCACCTTTCGCAGTTCAAGCAGTTCTCCCAACTTCCTTCAACCACTCAAACAGCACCTGTCGCACCTCGCTATCCTCGTAGCCCCATCGACTCGCATCCAAATGAATGCCGTTAGGAAGCGTATGGAACGTAACGTTTGTACATTGATTAGCATATAGTTGTTGGACAAAAGAGATGCTGCTTGTGTAGTCGACAATCGCATCTTTCCTACCATGAACCAACAGCGTAGGTAACGCCCAATGATGAGGGCAATGTGACATCAAATTCGCCTCCTTCGCCTGTTTTCCCATATAAGAAAGCAATACAGGCGTTTGACTCATTTTAGATAAATCAAGTGGAGCAGACAGCAAAAAAAAGGCATGTAACCGCTTCTTGAGTTCACTTTCGATAGTCGAATCATACACCAAATGAGCTGCCAATGTACCGCCCGAAGACGTGCCGCCCATAATAATGGATTGCTGTTTCCAATCGTATTTTGAGAACACTTTTTCTAACGTCTTCAATAGCAACATCAAATCTTCGCGCATATCTAAATGTGAGAAACGAGGAATGCGCCGATGGGAAGGCATGATGACCGCATAGCCTCGTTGTACAAACTGCCAAGCATGCGCCCGAAAGTATTCTGGCTTTCCCAAACTCCATCCGCCTCCATGAAAATAGATGATGATTTTGTCTTGTTGAATGACGTTGTCTTTAGGTAGAAATAACAGAAAATACTGCCGCCAATTATTACCGTATTTGTGCTTCTGCTCAAACATCGCTTCTGTTTTTCGCGTGAATACGGTACGCCAGAAAGGAAGGAGCGAGAGGAGTTCGTGCCGAAGGGTGCCAGGTGGAGCGAGAGAGCGTTTTTTCATGGGTAGGTTAGGCTAATGTAGAGAGAACTGAAACCCTTTTTTCAACAAGTCAAAAACAACGGCATCCAACTGTTCTGATTGCTGAATTCGGATATGATGTCCAAATTTCTTTCCAAATGGACTCACTTTTTTGATGCGTGGAGAACTAATCGGTTCGCCGTAGTAAAATTTCAAATCTAACTCTTTCTTCATTGGACGAATGATGAGCCACGCTTTTTTGCTAGTCACGACTATCGTATGTTTGGCTGTTCCCTGACTGAATGGTTGCCACTTCGAAATGACATCTATCAAATCTGCATACGCCAAAACCAACTCATCAGGACGATCCAAGAATAGCTCGCCTACGTCTTTGTCCGTGCAAGTATGTGATTGGTTGGTCGTTTTGAAGACGCGGTTACAGTTTGGGCAATTCCACATAAATAGTCCCATTGTGTGAATAGATGAAACCGTCTAACAAAGAGAAAAGGGGAATGTTAATTTCTGTAGAATAATAGTAGCCGATTAAAAACCCTTCAACTAGCAATT
>CAYLPW010000185.1:0-9964 GCA_964385665.1 uncultured Saprospiraceae bacterium | reverse complement strand
CTATTTATCATCTCCATAAAACGCAATAATCTTATCCGCCAGCTCCAGTCCAATATTGCGCTGCGCCTCCAAGGTAGAAGCTCCAGTATGGGGCGTCACCGAAATTTTCGGATGCGTCAAAATTTCTTCCTGTGGAGAAGGCTCTTGATCGAATACATCCAATGCTGCTCCTGCCAAATGATCGCTATTGATGGCGTCTAATAATGCTTGCTCATCCACCGTACCACCACGTGCCGTATTGATGATGTAAGAGCCTTTCTTCATCTTAGCGATCTCTTCTTTTCCTAAAATAGCTTTGCCACCAGAAAAAGGAACATGCAAAGTGACAAAATCCGTTTCTGCCAACATCTGATCCAAGGAATACGTTTGCAACTTCACAGACAAACCTACTTCCTCTGAGCTATACAAAGCAATATCAATATTCACCTCATCGACTACCAAATCGACAGGCATCACTTTCATTCCTAATCCTAGTCCCATGCGCGCCACTTCCTGACCAATGCGACCTAAACCGATGATTCCTAACTTTTTACCGCGCAACTGAATCCCTTTAGAATAGGATTTCTTCAAGGCTTTAAACTCTGTTCCACCTTTGGCTGGCATTTCGCGGTTGGAGAGGTGCAAGTAACGCGCCAACGAAAACATATGCCCGAATACTAATTCTGCGACCGACTGCGAAGAAGCAGCTGGTGTATTCATGACCGTAATTCCTTTCGACTTGGCGTAGTCCACATCGATGTTGTCCAGCCCTACACCACCACGAGCGATGATCTTCAAATTGGGACAAGCATCAATTAAATCCTTGCGAATTTTAGTGGCACTCCGCACGATGATCGCATCGAAGTTCGGCAATTCATTGGGTAGATCCTCCTGCGCTACTTTATCGGTAATGACTTCATATCCTGCTTCTTCTAATAGCATTTGACCATCGGGGTGAATGCCATCGTTAACTAAGATTCTGACCATGATTTCTGATAGTTTTTTTGATAAATGACTCTGTGACTCTTTAGTTGTTATCTGGTAGTGATAATCGAAAATTTTACTTGGTGAGTATAAAAACGTGAAATAATCAAATTGACCTGCTTTGATAGAGCAGTCGATTCGTTGAGTTTTGCGAAAAAGAAGTGACTGCTCTATCAAAGCACTCAAAAGGTCAATTAGTTATTGAGCTCAAAATAGTCTAGAAAGAGCCTAAAACTAATATTGTACAAATAATCCGCGAAATTACAAAAGCTTCACTGAATTTTGCGTAATACTTCCATCTTAAACACCAATACTTCATTGGGAGGGACTAAGGTGTCGCCTGTCGCTGTAATTAATCCTTCTTCTCCATATGCCAGTCGCGAAGGTACGAGCAGCCGAAGTTGACTATCGGGTTTCACCAACTGCAACGCTTCATTCCAGCCCTCAATCATATTACCGACGTAGAACTGTAAACTTCTATTCCGATCGTAAGAAGAGTCAAACTGTTTGCCATTCAAGAAATAACCAACGTAATCCGCTTCTAGCCGATCGCCCCATTTCAGTACTTCTCCTTCTCCTTCTTCCATTACTTCTACCCAAAGTCCTGAGGGCGTTTCTTGCACATTCCAAAGCGAGTCAAGCGCAAACTGCAAAATAGCGTTGCGTTCGTGCTGTGCTTTCGTTTGCGGATTGCTCTCCAATTCTTGCGATAGTCGTACCAGCATATCTTCCGATTCCGCATCGGAGAGAACAACTGCTTGTGTAGTTTTTTGTTTGGTCGACGATGTAGAATCGCATTGAACAAATAGAAAAATAGACAATGTGAAGAAGCAATATTTCATTATGGTAAACGCGTCAAAAATAGGTGACGTGAAATAGCTGTTGGGAACAAGTGTAGAACAAGTCCTATTTGGCGGGAGGCTACGAGCCGCCACTGTTCGAGGGACGAGTTTGGCGGGTCTAGCGTTTTTGCCTACTTTTTTGGCAATGCAAAAAGTAGGAGCCCGTCGGCTTGAGACAGTATCGAAGCTTAGTACAACTGAAAGGGAGCTATGGTTAAAGATTTTATAGTTGATACGTTTGCCCTGATATTTCATAGTATGGACGATCAATGAATTCACAGATAAACTATACATATCTTTCTTAATGACATTTGTGAAAATTTTACCTCAAAGTAAAGCTTTCACCTTCAGTAATACAACTTGAAATAATGGACAATCTATTTTCGCCCTGACCTTTTGGACAGAACAATATCTACTGTCGCTTGTGTTAGTAAATAACCAATTATATTGTCATGCAACAAACAAAATTACCCCAACTTCTCTACGCCGACTGGAAAGATACCCTCACCACGCTACATCTCATTTTCCAAATTATCGGTAAGGCTAGACTAAAATTGACGACGCGCAAAAATCACTGGTGGTACGTCACGCTTTATGTCACTTCCAAAGGATTTGGTACGCATACGATTCCTATTGACGAAGGATTTAGTAGTATCGAGATCGATATTGACATGCAGCGAAAAGCGGTCGTTATTTCGCATAGCGACGGAACAGAAAAGGTGATAGCATTGACCAAAGAACCAACGATTGCCGAGTTCTATCAAACATTCATGCAACATCTTCACGACTTTGGACTGCACCCAAATTTTATAGAACGACCTATTGATTTAGTGACCAATAAACCGTTCGATCAAATCACAGAATACCATCACTACGACTGGACCTCCATCGAAAAATTTTGGCGAATGATGCATTGGAATCACTCCGTTTTTCAAGAATTTAGCGGTCGATTCTACGGCAAATCGTGTCCAGTCCATATTTATTGGCATCACTTGGATTTGACGGTCACCCGATTTTCTGGAAAAAAACTACCGCCCGTCGATAAAAGCAGCCGCATCTTGGAACGCGATACGTATACGCACGAACAGATTAGCTTTGGCTTTTGGGCAGGCGATCCTAATACACCCGAACCGATGTATTATTCGTACACGTATCCTTCCCCCGAAGGCTTAGCCCAAAAGCAATTGTCTCCTGAAGCAGCCAACTGGCAAGATAGTAATGGTAGTCCAATGGCGTTGTTGAGCTATGAAGCCGTGCGACAACTGAACGATTCTAGAGCTGCCGTTCTGGATTTTTTGGAAAGTGCGTATCAGGCTGGTGCGAACTTGGCTGGCTGGAAGCTGAAGGAGTTGACAGTGCCGTCGTTGGAGGAAATTTAGGAATGGTTTAAATTAGTCACCCGGTGAATATTGAGCTTGAAACAACAGGTTACTGACTTTTACTTTCTAATGTATGGAATTCACCGGGTGACTTACGCGAATCTTCATCTATCGCTTCCATGTCTCAAAAAATTCAGATATTGGCACATCCACGTCAACGTTTCCCCTTAAAGTGAAGCGTTGACCTCGCATTCCATTCAAAAAAACGATAAAACCAACACAATGAAATACATACTCGCCCTCGACCAAGGAACGACTAGCTCACGCGCCATCCTTTTCGACCACGACAGCAACATCCACGGCGTCGAACAAGAAGAATTTCCACAGATTTATCCGAAGCCAGGATGGGTGGAGCACGACGCGATTGAAATTTGGCAGACGCAGCTCAAAGTCGCGCAAATACTACTCAAAAAACACAACTTATCCGCCGACCAAATCGCAGCCATCGGTATCACCAATCAGCGAGAAACTACGGTCATTTGGGACAAACATACTGGGCAACCTATTCACAACGCCATCGTTTGGCAAGACCGCAGAACAGCGAGCATTTGCGATCAACTAAAAACGGATGGCGAAGAACCATACATTCGAGACAATACTGGTCTAGTGGCAGATGCTTATTTTTCTGGTACAAAAACCAAATGGTTGCTCGACAACGTAGAAGGCGCAAGAGAAAAAGCAGCAGCAGGCGATTTGCTATTTGGTACGATGGATACTTGGATTATTTGGAATCTGACTGGTCGAAAAGCACATATTACCGACTACACGAACGCCTCTCGAACACTCCTCTACAACATCCGCGAACTAAAGTGGGACGACCACATGATGGAGGTACTGGATGTTCCTCAAAACATTCTACCTGAAGTCAAAAACTCTAGCGAAGTCTACGGCGAAACAGCAGCTAAATTCTTCGGTGGCTCTATTCCAATAGCCGGTATCGCAGGTGACCAACAAGCCGCTTTGTTTGGGCAAGCGTGTCACGAAGTAGGGATGGCAAAAAACACCTATGGCACAGGTTGTTTTATGCTCATGAATACGGGCGAAAAATTTGTGGCATCCAAGGCAGGACTGTTGACGACTATCGCTTGGGGCATCAACGGTAGAGTAGAGTACGCGCTAGAAGGCAGTGTTTTCATTGCAGGAGCAGCGATTCAATGGCTACGCGATGGCTTGAAAATCTTAGACAGTGCGCCAGATTCGGAATACTTTTCCAATAAAGTAACCGATACCGACGGGGTGTATGTCGTGCCAGCCTTCGCAGGTTTGGGCGCACCGTACTGGGATATGTATGCACGCGGTGCCATTTTTGGACTGACGAGGGGAACGTCCAAATCGCACCTCATCCGAGCGACCGTGGAATCTTTAGCCTACCAAACCAAAGACGTCCTAAAAGCCATGGAAAAGGATGCTGGATTAAAGTTGCAAACGCTGCGAGTAGATGGTGGGGCAAGTGCCAACAACCTACTGATGCAGTTTCAGTCTGATATACTAGACACCGCCGTAGAGCGACCCAATGTGATCGAAACAACAGCTTTGGGAGCCGCTTATTTAGCAGGTCTGGCAGTGGGTTATTGGGAAGCCGAAGACATCAAACAAAGCTGGCAATTGAATAAGCGTTTTGAACCCAACATGGAAGACGACAAACGTCAGAAATTGTACAGTGGCTGGCAGAAGGCAGTGAAGCGTACGATGAGTTGGGAAAAGGAGGAATAGATTTATCTAACAGTATTCAAGTACACGATAACTATTACAAAGAAACAACTAAGATTATTCAGCCAAGCAGTAGAGTTTAAATGGATTCTGCTTTTGACCAAGTAGATTTTTGGTTTAGATGAGTTAAGATAAATACCATCATCAAGTAAGTGGTTCTATCGACTCAACTACCTATCTATCTTTGAGCTTCTGCTACTCAACCTTTATTACAGTAACAAAACCATCAGCCGTGTATTTATACACTACTTAAAACCAACTTTAGTACTCATTCAAATCGCTTCAATATGATAAATAAAAAATCAAGAAGAACATTTGTCAAGCAGGGAATACAAGCAGGTGTAACAGTTCCATTATTGCTCTCTGGCCTAGCTAGTTGCCGTACTGAAAGCAGCGAAGAGTCAGAAAAAGCAGTAGTAGAAACGGAGCATAAACCTTTAAAAATCCTCATCCTTGGTGGAACGAGTTTCTTAGGACCACACCAGATTGCTTACGCGCTAGACAGAGGTCATTCCATTTCTATCTTCACCAGGGGGAAGACGCAACCCACTATTCATAAAGACGTATTCGATCAAGTAGAACAATTAGTTGGAGACAGGGAAAATGATCTCACCGCTTTAGAAAATCGCAGTTGGGATGCAGTGATCGACAACTCTGGACGTGACGCAGCATGGACAAGAAGGTCGGCTGCACTACTGAAAGACAATTGTGATATCTACCTCTACACGTCCTCTACAGGGGTATATTATCCTTATCTAGACAGTGACTATACGGAAGATGCAAAAGTGTTACTCGAAGAGCCAAAAAATATAACAGACGAAGAAGAGAAGATAGAATATTGGTATGGTGTAATGAAGGCGAACTCTGAATTAGAAGCTCAACGACAATTTGGGAAAGATAGAACTATTGTCGTCAGACCGACCTACATGATAGGTCCAGCAGATAAGTCCAACCGATTTATACATTGGCCAATACGACTGCGCAAAGGTGGTGAGGTCTTAGTGCCAGGTAAAGAGAACGATATGGTGCAGTATGCGGATGTACGAGATGTTGCTCAGTGGATGATTCGCTTAATAGAAGATAGAAATGTAGGTATATTCAATGCGGTAGGACCGAAAGAGGAGCAAACCATGTACGCTTTTGTAGAAGAGGCTCAGGAAGCATTTGAAGCAAAAACAGCTTTAGTGCAGGTAGATGATTACGACTTTTTGAAAGCGCAAGGTATATTAGATATTGTGCCATGGATCATGCCTACTGGAAAGAATGAAGGCTCTGCGAAAATAGCCAATGAGAAGAGCGTCGCGAATGGACTGACCTTCACCCCATTGGTAAAGACCGTAAAAGATACCTACGATTGGTGGATGTCTGATGCTGTATCGCAGGATTTGAGAGATCAGGTTGAACTAGATACCGACTCTGTACTAGTACGGGAAAATGAAATCTTAGAAGCGTGGAGAGCCTCTTAGTAAACAACAACTTAACCACTACTCTATATCAGTACCAACTACTTCAGTTCCAAAAGTGCCACGCTCTCAATATGTGAAGTATGAGGAAACATATCCACAGGACGGAGTTTGACGATTTTATATTTTTCAGACAGTAGTTGTAGATCGCGCGCTTGCGTGGCTGGATTACAACTCACATACACTAGTTTCGGAGCTTCTAGTTGTAGCAATACTTGCACTACTTTAGGATGCATACCTGCACGTGGTGGATCGGTAATCAAAATGTCAGGTCGCTGATGAGCAGCAATAAATGAATCGTCCAATACGTCTTTCACATCACCCACATAAAAGCGAGTGTTCGTGTTATTATTCAATTGCGCATTCAAGCGAGCATCGTCAATAGCTGGCGCCACTTCCTCAATACCAATCACTTGTCCGCAGTATTGTGCTACGTAGAGCGCGATGCTTCCGATGCCAGTATACAAATCATAGACATTTTCGTGTCCTTTAAAGTCTGCGAATTCAACAACGGTATCGTACAAACGTTGGGCTTGTAACGTATTGGTTTGAAAAAAGGATTTAGGCCCAATTTGAAAGCGGACTTCTCCCAAACTATCTTCTATCTGTGGCTGACCATGATACAACACCATCTCCAGATCAAGTAAAAAATCGTTCACTTTTGGATTGATGCAATAGTATAAACTCGTCACCATTGGAAACGCTTTGACGATCGCATCCAATAGTGGACGATAGAGGTCAGGTTCGTCTTTTTTGATCGCCAAAATCAGCATTACGTCGCCCGTGCTACTTGTCCGAACGACCATATTGCGCAAGAAACCTTCATGGCTTCGGGCATCGTAAAAAGCTAGTTCGTTTTCCTTAGCGAATACTCGAATGAAGTTGCGTAATCCATTACTAGGGTCAGGTTGTAAGTAGCAATGCTCAATGTCGATAATCTTGTCGAATGCCCCAGCTTTATGAAAGCCCAACACATCCTCCAGATTCGACACGCCAGCTTCGATTTCTTGTGCGGTCAACCAGCGTTTACTCGAAAAAGAAAACTCCAATTTGTTTCGATAATAAGTAGTCTGAATAGCTGGCAGGATAGGTTGCAACTCGCCTACTGCTACCTTTCCAATGCGCTGTATCGCGTTGCGCACGACTTCTTCTTTATGCCGCAATTGCGCTTCGTAAGTGATGTGTTGCCATTTGCAGCCACCACAAAGCTCAAAATGCGGACAAAACGGCTCAACTCGATCTAAAGAGTACTGATGAAAGTGCGTAGGATAGCCAAAGAACACGCCTTTTTTCTTTCGATTGGTTTGCACATTGACTACATCGCCAGGTGCTACATCTTCTACAAATACGACCCGCCCGTCTTCGGTTTTTCCGACCGCTCTACCCTTGTCTGCGATGCCACTAATGGCTACTTGTTCCAGCTGAATATGCTGTCTTCGCTTTCTTCCCATTGACTCAATTTCAAAAATGAACCTCAAAAGTACTGATTCTTAGGATATGGAACATAGGAAAGCATGATCGTATGTGTGCCGGAGTACAAAAACTCGATTTCGCTAAATGTGAAGCTGTTATGTAACTTTGTGGTCGCCGAACCTGTCTGCTTCAGGCTGGTTCATTCGGCTGACTCTTTAGCTGAACCTGCCGAATAAATTCGGCGGTTACGAAATACTTGGATTGTCGAAGGTTGCACCTTCGATACGATATGCTCATTTAGAAAATGTAGTTGTTGTAGGAGCGTAGGTTTCATCGGAGGTGCAACCTCCGACGATCGGGTTCGTAATTCAAAAACAAGGCACAATCACTAAAACCAAGACACCCACTAAGCAAGCTAAAGGCTAATCGCTCTTCAAGAAACCGCTTCCTTCGCCCAAGCATCTCGATCTTTCGGAATTTGCCAAGCCGAGCCACTATTTTCGATACTGTTAAACATTGGCAGCCAATCACCAGGACCTGCCGATTCGGTTAGAATTTCATAGCGACGCATTTTGACAATCGGTTCTAATGGATTGATCAAAATTGGACACGCTTCCACACACGCCATACACGTCGTACAGGCGTGCAGTTCTTCGCGGGTAATGTAGTCGAAAAGCGACTTGCCATCGTCGTAATTTTCTTTTGTCAATTTTATGCCTTCGCCTCTTGCTTCCGCTTTGATAAATTCAGGATTGCCGCTATCCAAATTGCGACTGACTTCTTCCGTCCGGTCTCGAATATCCATCATAATTTTTCGTGGTGAAAGCAGTTTACCCGTTTGATTGGCAGGACAAACAGCCGTACAGCGACCACATTCCGTGCAAGAATACGCGCCCAAAATATTGCGCCAGCTCATGGTAAAAATATCGTTTGCACCGAAGTCTGGGAGTTCTTCTTCCATTGCCATGTCCCCATTGTCGGCAAATGGATCGCTACCATCCAGACCCATCATGCTTTTTACCTCTTTCATCACTTCTGGCATATTTTCCAACTCCGCTTTTTCATCTTGCTTCGCAAAATACGTATTCGGAAAAGCGAATAGAATATGTAAGTGCTTCGACTTGGGCAGATAGTTCAAAAAGACAAACACCATAATAATGTGTAGCCACCAGCCAAAACGTTCAATAACTTGCAACGTACTCGTTTCCAATCCATCGAATAAAGCTGGCCCCAACCAACCACTGACGGCTAAATAACCAGTATTCGGATAATAGTCTGGCTCACGTCCTTGCAGTACCGCATCCGCACCATTCATGGAAAAAATACCGATCAATAATAGAATTTCAAATATCAAAATCAGGTTAGCGTCTAGCTTAGGCCACCCTTTTATGTCTGCTAATCGTGGGATGTACAACAGGTTTCTGCGTACCAAAAAGATAACCGTTGCTACAAAAGCTAAGACCGATAAAATTTCAATGGTGCTGATAATGACCGTGTAAAAACCACCCAAAATAGGCGCGAAAAAGCGGTGTACGCCACCAAAACCGTCGATCAAAATTTCGATCAGTTCAATCTGGGTGAACAGAAAAGCCACGTAAATGAACAGATGCAAAACGGCTGGAATAATCCGTTTGAACATCTTTTTCTGTCCAAAAGCAACTAGAAATGTATTTTTTAAACTTTGCCCAGTATCGAGTTCCACGACTTCCTCCTTTCCCAACAAGATATTCCGACGAAGTTTGGAAAATTGATAGCCTGCATAACCAAAAGCGGCAATGCTCAGAATGGCAAAAACGATTATTTGTATCATATCCGAATTAAATTATTCAGCGAATTTTCGCTAAGATAAGTCTAGCTTTGGAGAAGCCCAAATATAGTGATTAGCTTTGTAGAACTTTGACAAATCAAAGTCAGTGCCATTTGTAGTATCAATTCAAGCAACGAAGCGTTATGCCTAATAAGTTACTCGACCGCCCAGGACGCGTCCGACAAGGAGAAGAACTAGATCAAAAAAAATTGCTAGAGTATTTGCGATCTTATCTTCCATATGCAGGTGAATTACAAGCCATTCAGCAGTTCAAAGGCGGAGCTTCTAATTTGACGTATCAGTTGGACTTTGAAGCGAATAGCTATATTTTGCGTCGTCCGCCTATTGGGACAAAAGCGAAGTCTGCCCACAATATGCAGCGCGAGT